>NZ_LWEZ01001128.1:0-4507 GCF_001634945.1 Alcanivorax sp. HI0044 | reverse complement strand
GGTGTCGCAAGGCCAGTAGCCTCCCCAGCCCCCAGTAAATGGCCACCAGCAGTACCCCGAGAAACAGGTAGTACATCAGCGACGGTCCCAGGCTTTCCCAAACCACAATGACTGGCACCCAGGGGACAATCATCCAGCGCGCCAGATTGCGGGCATGGCGTGTGACCTGTTGGGTCTGTCCGCCGCCCAGGTAGGCGTTGGCACTCTGGGCGACACGCATGACCAGCCATTCGCCAATCAGGCAGAGCAGGCCATAGATGACATACAGCTGCGCCAGCGGCAGCAGCCACAGCAGAATCTTGCTGGAGGGGGTGTCCAGCAGCGGATCCAGGCGGCCCAGTACCAGCCAGATCAGAATCCACGGCAGAATCGGCGCCAGCCCGCTGATCAGGCGGCTGGCATTGAGCAGCCAGCGGCGCTCGCCACTGAGTTGCACCACCCGGTCATGCAGAGAGAGTGCCCAGCGGCGGGTGCGCTGCGCTAGATGAATCAGTAGCCAGAAACCCACCACCCCGAGAATCAGCGCCAGAATATTTTGCACCACCGGCATGAAGCCGCCATTGCGGATAGGGCCATTCAGGTCGTAGCGCATCAACGACACAATATCGAGCACGCGCAGGCCGATGCGCTGGCTTTCATGCTGCAACAGCACCGGGGCCTGGGCGAGGCCGCCCAGGTTGTTGATCTGGTCCAGCAGTGGGCGGTTCTGCCACAGTTCGGAGCGCAGTGTGCGTACGTCTTTCTGAATGTCCAGCCGGGTCTTGAGCAGGCTGCGCCAGGCGGTGGAGCTGGCTCCGCTAGGGGGGCGCAATGAGGGTAGCTGTAACCACAGCTCATCCAGCGTTTGCAGTGCGTCTGCAGGGGCGTTCTGTAGTTTGCCCAGCACCGCCCACACTTGTTGGATGTGCTGTTGTAGTACCTGGCTCGCCTGGCGAATGGAAGGGTCCGTCTCCGGGGTGTCGGACAGCGCCTGCAGTTTTGCATGGTGCGTTGCCAGATTCAGGAAGGCCTGGCGCTGGGGGAAATTGAGGCCGAAAAACGCTTGTCGCAAGGTGTAGAGCGATTGCTCCAGGGTGTTGATCTGTTGAGTCAGGGTGTCGATATCGTTCTGCAGGGCCGGGCATTTGCTGTCGACCACGGACAGCGGCTGCGGGTCGATCAGGGGCAGTAGCGGCCGCTGGTTCAGGGGGCGCCCGAGCAAGGTGTTGATCTGGTGCGGGGTGGGAATGTCGCCATCGAAAATGGATTGCAGGGTGTAGCGATCCGTACGCAGTTGTTGGCGCTGCTGTTTCAGCTGGGCGAGCGTCAGTTCGGCGGCATCACAGGCGGCATTTTCAGCAGCCTGAAGCGGGGAAATAACCAACAGGGCCAACAGCCCGAAAACCAGCCAGACGCGGGGCGATACCATTCGCTATTCCTCTGCTCCATGTAGGCCTGCGGTCAGGCTTTTGTGGTCATGCGTTGTGGCCATTGTAGGAAGGCGATGCCTGCGTTGTATAGCGATTGCCGGAATTGATCGCCGGCATGGGCAAGAACCGCAGGCAGGGGCTCGTTGGGGAGTGCTATAGTCAAAGCCATGAATCTGGACTGCCCGGCATTGGCCGGGTTGGCAGAAGGAGAGCGACATGCAAGAGATGACCGTACGTGCCTTGATGGCAAAGCACCCCATGGCAATCAAGACCGGCACCGAGCTCACCGAAGTGGTGGATGCCCTGCTGCAGCACAAGTTCACCGGGTTACCGGTGGTGGACAGCCAGAACAAGGTGGTGGGGTTTGTCTCCGAACAGGACTGCCTGCGCAAGCTGCTGATTTCCAGTTATCACTGTGAAGGGGCGCTGGTGGTGGAAGACTTCATGCACGATCAACCGCTGACGGTGAAAGAAGACGATTCTGCGGTGAACGTGGCGGAGCTGATGGTCACGGAAAAACCCAAAATCTACCCGGTGGTGGATGCCCAGGGCATCCTGACCGGCCTGCTGACCCGCGAGCAGGTGCTGCGTGCGCTGAAAGACAGCCGGCGCGGCTGCGACTGAGCGTCTCGTCTGCCGGTTTCCCAGGGGGCACCGCGCGGGATAACCCCTGCGTACAATTTCCGGGTGTGAGCTGCCGCTAAGCTGTGTGGCAGCTCAAAACAACAACTCGGGAGAGCTGTCCATGCGTGATCTCAATACCTTTCTGGCGGACTACGGCGATAGCCACCGCAATCCAGTGAATCAATGGGTGCACATCCTTTGTGTGCCGGCCATTTTCGTGTCCACCCTGGGGCTGTTCTGGCTGATCCCATTGGGGCACTGGCTGGGGCTGGAAGGCAGCCTGGCGTACTGGGTTAATGGCGGCACCCTGCTGGCCGCTGTCTGCATGCCTTTCTATTTACGCATGTCCCCAGGCATGACCGTGCTGATGGCAGCCTGGCTGGCGCTGTCGATTGCCGCGGTGGTGGCTGTGGATCGCAGCGCCCTGTCGCTGGGCTGGAGTGCGGCGGTGCTGTGGCTGTTGGCCTGGGCGGTACAAGTGTGGGGCCACAAGGTAGAGGGCAAGAAGCCGTCGTTTGTGGATGATCTGGTGTTTCTGCTGGTCGGTCCCATGTTCGTCAGCATCGAGCTGGCCCACAAGCTGGGGCTGCGCCGCTCCGGTGTGGTGAATTGATTCTGCGCTGATGAGCGTTGCCTGCCCGGCCCCGGGCGGGCACTATTTCCGGCATGTCTGTATCTTCGCCGGTTTCCCATCCCCGTTTGCTGACCCCGCTGTTTTTGTGGCAGGGGGGCTGGCTGATGGCGCTTTCCTCGCTGCATAACCAGCCCCATCAGCATGTGGCGGCGTCGTTACTGGTCGGGCTGGACAAGGATATCCGGGTGACCTGCGAGGGCCGTGAGGAAAACGCCCGGGCCGTGCTGGTGGCGCCGGAGTGCCAGCAAAGCCTGCACAGCGATGGCCCGGTGGCGATCCTGCATCTCGACCCGGACGAGCCGGCCTGGCGATCCCTGGCCCTGCAGCAGCCCCTGCCGGCGTCGCGTCAGCAGTGGCTCAGCGATACCTTGCGGTCCCTGTGTCGAATGGACATCGCCGCTGCTCAAGTCGCCACTTTCCTGGCGCAACTGCGTCAATTAGCGTCCCCGCCGCCGCTGGATGCCCGCATTGCTGCCAGCTGTGCCTGGCTGCGCGAGGCGCCGGAGCCGGCGCCCACCATGGCAACGGTGGCGCAGCAGGCCGGGCTGTCCGAATCCCGCTTTCGTCATCTTTTTCGTGAACAAACCGGCGTGACGTTCAAGCGTTATCTTCTGCACCTCAAGTGCCAGCGGGCCCTGTCCCTGTGGCACAGCGGCATGAATTTCACCGAGCTGGCGGTGCTCGCCGGCTTTTACGATCAGCCCCACCTCAACCGGACACTTCGTGCCATGTTCGACGCCCTGCCGTCGGGGTATGCTCGGGGTCAAACCGTGCAGGTAGTGTCCCTGTCGATACCTGCTGAAAACCGCACAACCCCTGTGGAGTGACCATGGATTATCAGGACATCAAGACCGATCTGAGCGAGCAGATGCTAACCATCACCCTCAATCGCCCGGACCGGCTCAATGCGTTTACCTTGCGCATGAAAGACGAGCTGGTGCATGCGCTGGCAGAGGCGGACCGCAACGATGACATCCGTGCGGTGATTGTCACCGGCGCGGGCAAGGTTTTCTGTGCCGGCATGGAAATGCAGCCGGAAGATGGCGGCCACCTGTTCGGTTATGACGACGCAGAAGGGATGAATCCGCCGCTGGAGACTATCCGCGATTCCGGCGGCGAGTTGTCATTGGCCATCTACAATTGCCGCAAGCCGGTGATCGGCGCTATCAACGGTGCGGCGGTGGGCGTGGGCATTACCATGACACTGCCCATGGATATTCGTCTGGTTGCGGCCAACAGCAAGATCGGGTTTGTCTTTACCCAGCGGGGGATTACCCCGGAGGCTTGTTCCTCCTGGTTCCTGCCGCGGGTGGTGGGTATCCAGAAAGCGTTGGAGTGGGTGATCAGTGGCGATATCTTCATGGCCGAAGAAGGCGAGCAGGCCGGCCTTTTTCACAGTGTGCATGACAAGGGTGAAGTACTGGATGTGGCCCGCTGCATTGCCCGCAAACTGATTGCAAAAAGCTCCCCGGTGGCCGTGGCGTTGGCCAAGCAGATGTTGTGGCGCAACCCCAATTTCTCCCATCCGGCGGAAGCCCATGTGGTGGAATCGAAAATGATTTACTGGTCCAACGAATTCTGGGACGGCAAGGATGGTTTCACCGCGTTCCTGGAAAAACGCGAGCCGCGTTTTGAGGCGTCACTGGCGGATATACCCAAACAATTTGATTTCTGGGACGAACCCCCGATTAAATAAAGGTTCTTTTTCAGGCTGCCGTTTGGCGGCCTTTTTGCGTGTGTGTCGCCTGGGCGACAATTCAATCTGAGGCAGGGATTTATGAAACGGGAAACAATTGCCATTCATGGTGGTTTTGCTGGCGATCCGCAGACCCATGCGGTG
>NZ_LWEZ01001127.1:0-8426 GCF_001634945.1 Alcanivorax sp. HI0044 | reverse complement strand
TACAATAAAAGCACCGGCACCAGCCGCCTTTATCAACTCACGGTGCCTCCCAACACCCCGCTTGGCGTGGCCATGACCTGGCATAAGGAATGGGCAAAAGGCTGGGAAAATTTCAGCTTTTTCACGCTCGGCGGGGAAAACTTTTTCTTCAAGATGAACCCGCGCTACAACGCGGTGAACATCGACCATTACATGGACGACCCTTCCCAGGGTTCGCACCCGGTGGGCACCAAGCTTCCCCTGTCCATGGACACCACACAGACCGCCACGATTGCCCTGCAGGAAGGACCCGGCTTTGTCGCCTACGAGACCGGTAATGGCCAGCTCACCGTTAATCGTTTTCACACGGACTGCCTGGGCTGGACCTGTCAGGCCAAACAGGCGGTGAACGCCGCAAGCAGTCGACTGCTGGTAATCAACGCCACCCAGGGGCCATTAATCGCACTGATCTGATCAGTGAGTCATGTCGAAAAACCAGTCGATTACCTGTTCCACCCGGGATGGGTAATCGTGGCCTTTGATAGTGGTGATATAGATATTGTTCATCAGTGGCTTGCCCGTTTCCACGCGATGAAGGGTCCCGTCTTCCAGCTGTGAAGCAACGCAATGGCTGGGCAGCACCGCCACACCCAGGCCGCCCACCACCATATCAATGGCACCGTGAATTGAGTTAATTTCCCCGGCATAGGTCAACGAATAGGCATTCAGGTTACAGCGCTCCGGCAGAGCATGCTTGAGCCAGCGATCATAGTAATACCCTGAGCCGGGATAATTGATGAACGCCTGCTCCAGTATCACGCTTTCACTGGGCCGCTTGCCATCAGGCGGGTCACGGCTTACCAGCACATATTCTTCCTGACAGAACAACCGGTATTCCAGCAGAGGGTGGTCATTTTTTTCCGTCACGAAACCAAAATCGGCCCGGTCATCCAGCACCATCTGCACCACGTCCTGGGTGGATGTGAGCGTAATTTTCAACTCGATATCCGGGTGCGCCAGGCGCCGCTCCAGCAACATGGGAAAATGCGGTGACATCAGACAACTGGGCGGCATGGCATAGGACACCAGCCCCACAATCCGGGTTTCCATGGCATGCACTTCATCCATGAACTGCTGGGTAGTGAGCATCTGATGCCGAATGTACTGGGTCAACGCATCGCCCGCATCGGTGAGCACCACCTTCTTGCCGATCCGCTTGAACAAGGTGACCCCAATCTGCTCTTCCAGCTTGGCAATATGCTGACTCACGCCAGATTGCGTCATGTGAGCCCGCGTGGCCGCATGGGTAAAACTGCGTGTTTCTGCCGCCGCCATAAAGGCCTTGAACAGGCGCGTGTCCAGCAGAGTGAAATCCCGGTTGGAAAAACCCATCAGCCAGCCTCCTCCGCCGGCGCGGGCACCGCGGGGCTGGTGGCGAACTGCAGATTCAGGCTATCACCTGCCTGCACATGGAGCCCGGCATAGCGAGCAAAGGGGGAAGGTGGCACAGAGCAAGGCACGGATTCGCTCAGCAACGCTCGTTCGCCCAGCCCTTCGGCCAGTGGTTGCGGATTACCAGTCCAAAGCGACCAACAAACACAGAGATCATCGTCCAGATACAGGAACGCGCCAGACAGCCCCTCTGGCATAGCTTTCAGCAATCCGGCAAAACGCTCACAAACCGCGCCCCGGAAGGCCTCTGCGGTTTCCTCCGTGCGCACCGCGACTTCACTGATAACCCGCCCGGATTGCCAACTCTCACCGTGATCAAGAACCTGCATGGCCCCGGTCTGGGATGGGTCACCGCGAAACTGCGCCGGGAATGCACTGTGGCTGGCCGGCCGGCCCGCCTCTGTACTGAAACTGAAAACCGTACTGTGCAGCGATGCATAGGCACGCCCGCCACAGCTTTCATGGCACGCCGCCTCGTAGGTCGCCGGGTCCGGATAAAACACCAGCGCAATTTCGTCCGGCACCACCGCATGGCGGCTGGTCGGTACGATGGAAGGGATATAAGCCTGCAATCCCAACGGCCCCATAAACTGAACCGTGGCCGGAATAAAAATCTGGCCAAGCTGGTCATACAGTTTCTGACGATGCGGAGCCGGAGCCAGTGTCGGCAAGGCATAGCCCAGCCAGACGCGCACCGCCCGTCCCTGTGTCGACGTTTCCATGTCGTTAATCTCCTTACTGTCTGCCGGCAATCGGCTGACATAAATACGGGGTAAAGACTGACATGAAGAAAGCTAAGCAACAAGATGAATATGCAGCGACATAATGCCTGTACTGCGCAGAGCATGAAGAGGCCTGTATCCTGAGGTACGGGCACATTGAGCCTCACCCTGCGACCCCGCATACTGGCCATTTAACCATCGGAACTCGTCATGCCCACGGTAACAGTTTGGGAAACGCCCAAGGCTGGCAGCCTGGCCAATCTGGTTCAAAAGCAGCGGCCATTGCCTCCCCTGTCTCTCGGGCATGTCCGGGTGCAGGTTCATGCGGTGGGGCTGAATTTTGCGGATATTTTCGCCCTTACCGGCCTTTACTCCGCAACCCCGGAAGGCGCCTTCATCCCCGGGCTGGAATTTGCCGGCACAGTCATCGACACAGGCACAGATACCGACAATACCGACAGCGCCTTCCAGGTTGGCGACCGGGTGATGGGTGTCACCCGGTTCGGCGGTTACTGCTCCAGTGTTGATAGCGAACCGGATTACCTGATCCCCCTACCCGACGACTGGAGCTTCGTTCAGGGCGCCGCCTTCCCGGCCCAGACCCTCACCGCCTGGTATGCCCTGACCACCCTCGGCGCCATCCAGACAGGGCAACGTGTACTGATTCACAGCGCCGCCGGCGGAGTCGGCCTGCAGGCCATGAAACTGGCGACCCTGCTGGGTGCCAACCCGGTTGGAACGGTAGGCAGCCCCGACAAAGCCGCGATGCTGCAGGAAATGGGTTTTGAAAATGTGCTGATACGCCAAGCGGATTTTTCCCGACAACTCACCGAAACCGGCCACCGTTTCGATCTGGTGCTCGACGCCATCGGCGGCACCGTCCAGCAAGCCAGCTTTGCCGCACTGAACCCCATGGGCCGGCTGGTGGTTTTCGGCGCCGCCGAATTCACCCCCACCGGCAACCGCCCCAACTACCTCAAAGCCGCCTGGCGCTACCTGCGCCGCCCTCGCTATGACGTTATGGATATGATCAGCAGCAACCGGTCGGTGATGGCCTTCAATCTGATCTGGCTATGGGAACAGAAAGCCAGCATGAAGGCCTTGCTCAGCGAATTACAGACCATTGCCCTGCCTCCACCCCATGTGGGCCATCGCTTTGCCTTCGATGATGCTCATGCGGCGCTGGCACTGCTACAGTCAGGTAAATCGGTGGGCAAGGTGGTGCTGGAAATTTTGTGACACCAACAGCGCTGAATTTCTAACCTATTTAAACTGCCACAACGGTCACACCCCCTGACATTAACGTGATGGCCTACAGCACTGTCCGATATATCGCACATTCCCGGCCCCGGCGATTCCTATACTCCTTGTGACACCGGTATCAAACCGGACCAAGACCACACAAGGGGGAACGATGAAACTGACGTTAATGAGCCTTTTGCCTTGCATTCTGGCCCCTGCCGTTGCCACAGCCGGAGGTACCATTCACCTCAACAGCGAACCAGGGGATTATATTGGAGGCGGGATTACGCAAACGCTCTCTGACAGTACCGGAACCATCAGCCTGGATTACACACAATCCCGACTGACTCTGGGCTACGAAGACGCGAACACCGACCTGGACATGATTTTTTCTTCACCGGACAACCAGGTACTGGAAGAAGAGCACTATTTGAATGCACAACGAAATGCCTTTAAAGGTGCCTTGCGAGCAGGCCTTTCCGTTTCCATGAATCACCGCGGTTGCAACACCATTGACGGTGACTTCTTCATTCATGAACTGGATCTCGCGGCAGCGAATCCGGTCATAGCACTGGACTTCGTACAGTACTGCGGCAATAACGATGCCCCGCTGAACGGCAGCATCCGCATCAACTCCACTCTGCCAGAAAATTTACCGCATCCCGTTGCGGTTATTGAGCGCCCCATGCGCCAGCTCATTGACGACACCTCTGTAACCCTGTCTGCCGAAAAGTCGTATTCCGATAGCGGTGTTATTGCCGGCTACCAGTGGGAGCAATTGAATGGCCCCGCAATTACGTTGACGAACACGAACAGCGCAACACCATCTTTTACCGTTCCTTCCCTACCCCTGGATGGCGAAGAGCTCACGCTAAAACTCACCGTCACTGACAGCCTTGGGCAAAACAGTTCCCAAACACTAACGCTGCCACTGGTGAGTAAAAGTGCGCCATTAACCTACATGCAGATTAACAGCCCTGAAGGTGACTATATCGGGCAAGGCAAGCAGCTGTACTTCGACGATGCTTTCAGTACCTTCAACCCCAGCATTAACTATGACAATGGCGTGTCCGTACACATTGATGATGGCGATAACTGGCGGGCGGATTTTGCCGCGCCCTACAATGCGGCGTTACAACCCGGCAACTATCAGGCTGAGCGCTTCCCCTTTCAGAGCGATGGCCTTGGTGGACTCAGCATTTCCGGCGACGGCCGAGGGTGCAACACGCTTTCCGGTGGCTTTACCGTTCATTCCATTGAACAACAGGAAGACCAGGTCGACAGCTTCATGGCCAGTTTTTCCCAGCACTGTGGAGGCATTCAGAACCCTGCCCTGCTGGGAACCATTGCACTTAATGCTCGCCACCCCAGCGTACCAACAGCTAATGCTGGCCCTGGATTCTCAACAGGCCAGAACCAGACATTCACCCTGCACGGGCAATTCTCTTCCGACGACAGCAACATCACAGAATATCAATGGACACTGGATCAACCTGATATTGATATTACCGGCGCAGACCAGGCCGTGGCACAGTTCGAAACGCCCAACCTTGATGCCAATGACGATGACATCATCATAACGGCGACGCTTACCGTGACAGATGACGAAGGGTTCAAAGACCAGGACTCGACCACGATCACCGTCTCCTACCAAAACAGTGCCCCCCAGGCCAATAACGACAATCTGTCTATCGGCTATTGGGGCTGGCAGTACCTGAACCCACTGGAAAACGATACCGATGCGCAAAACAACATCGACCCCGCTTCTCTTGAGATTACACAAGGTCCGAATCGGGGCTACGCAGAGAACCTTGGAGATGGCCAGCTACGCTATTTTCCCTTCTTCTTTGGCAATAAAACTGACTCGATTACCTATCGGGTGAAGGATCAGGCGGGCGCCTGGTCCAACACGGCCATCATCACGCTTAGCCACTAAGACACACGGCGGGACCCTGCCCCGCCATCTTGCTCGCTTTCAACAGCTGCGAAGAAACCCCTTCAGATCTTTCTCACTCTCCGGCCGGACAATACGCCCGGTTTCTTCACCGTCCCTGATCAGAATCAACGTCGGCCAGAGCTTCACCCGGAAACTACGCCCCAAGGGCCTTCCCGGCCCATCCGCTATTTTTATATGCTCAAGATCGCAGTGCTCCGCAAGCGCCGCTTCGATATCCGGCTGGGCCGCAATGCAGTAACCACACCAATTGGCGCCGAATTCAAGCAGTCTCAACCCGTCACCCTGATCCAGCTGCTCGCGGGTAATGCTCTCATCTTCGTACTCACGCACATACGCCATCACCGTCTCCAACAAACTCGCCCGCTACCGGCAGACATACCGGCAAGTCTTATGCTTAGATGTTCCCATCTGTAGAGAACCCACTGTAATGATTCCCCTGTGGCAGACAACCAAGGTGACCTTGTGAGCGAACCGGTTTTAACAGAACAACGAGACGGCCTTTATATCATCACCCTGAATCGCCCGGAAAAACGCAACGCCGTCGACCGGCCCACCGCCGATGCGCTGCGTGCCGCCTTCGACCACTTTGAGCAGGATCCGACTCTGCATGTAGCCATCCTCCATGGCGCTGGCGATAATTTCTGTGCCGGTGCCGACCTGTCTGCCATGGGCG
Organism: Alcanivorax sp. HI0044; assembly: GCF_001634945.1. NCBI lineage: Bacteria > Pseudomonadati > Pseudomonadota > Gammaproteobacteria > Oceanospirillales > Alcanivoracaceae > Alcanivorax > Alcanivorax sp. HI0044. The sequence continues at coordinate 2,401 of NZ_LWEZ01001127.1, read as the reverse complement.
ACCCGGCACTGCGAAATGAGGTGGAAGCCACGGGGACAGGCCCCGGCCCAATGGGGCCGTCGCGCATGCTGTTAAGCAAACCGGTAATCGCCGCCGTATCCGGCTACGCGGTCGCAGGAGGACTGGAACTGGCCCTGTTCTGCGATCTGCGCGTGATGGAGGACACCGCCACCTTCGGCGTGTTCTGCCGGCGCTGGGGCGTGCCTTTGATTGATGGCGGCACCGTCCGCCTGCCCCGCCTGATCGGCCATAGCCGCGCCATGGACATGATTCTCACCGGTCGTCCGGTTAATGCGGAAGAAGCCCTGCAGATTGGCCTCGCCAATCGGGTAGCCCCGGAAGGCAAAGCACTGGACGAAGCCATCACCCTGGCCCGCCAGATCGCCGCCTTCCCACAACGCTGCCTGCGCGCAGACCGGCTATCCGCCTACCAACAATGGGACAAGGACCAGGAAACCGCCCTGCGCGACGAAGGCGCCGGGGGATTCCCGGTAGTATTCGAAGAAGCCCTGGCCGGCGCAGAACGCTTCGCAAGAGGCGCAGGCCGCCATGGGAGCTTTGAAAAAGATGACACGTAAAGCGTCTTAAAGCAGGTCGGATTTACCCAAGGGCACAGAGAGGCCGAAGGCCGTAATCCGACGCCCAACAACGCAGCCAGAAAGAAGACAGATTGTCGGCTTACGGCTACGCCTAAGTCGACCTACGAAAACTTACTATAAGGGCCGCCCACAAAAAAGCCGACTATTAATGCCGGCTTTCTTGCTACAGCTTGAGGGTTAGTCGATTAACGCACCACCACAAAGAACACGCCGCCGTTGCGGTTAACCCGCAACAACAGGGCCGCTTCTTTATCGTCCACGGCCTTGCGTAACTCGTCCATGGTTTCCACGTCCTGGCGGTTCACGTTGATGATCACGTCACCGTTGCGCAGCCCGGCTCGCCAGGCCGGGGAGCCTCGCTCTACTTCGTCGACCAGCACACCGGCGTCGGCATGTTGCAGCTCGCCCTTGCGCAGGTCGCGCAGGTTGGCGCCTTCCAGGAATTTGGAAACAGCTTCACCGCCAGCGGTTTCCCGTGATGACTCACTGATCACGGCGGTGACATCTTTTTTCTTGCTGTCACGCAGGATGCTCAGGGTCACTTTTTCGCCCACCGGCGCCATGCCCACCTTGTTACGCAGGTCCGCCGCACGGTTTACTGGGCGGCCGTCCACGGCGGTGACCACATCACCGCTTTTCAGGCCGGCTCTCTCTGCCGCACTGTCTTCTACGACCTGGGTGATCACCACGCCGCGCTGACGCTCTACACCAAAGGCTTCCGCCAACTCCGCCGTCAGGTCCTGAATGGTGACGCCGAGCATGCCGCGGCGCACTTCACCGTGTTCGATCAGCTGCTGCATCACGTTCTCGGCCATCTCGGTGGGGATGGCAAAACCGATACCCACATTGCCACCAGCCGGCGCCAGAATCGCCGTATTGATACCCACCAGCTCACCACGCAGGTTGACCAGCGCACCACCGGAGTTGCCCGGATTAATGGACGCATCGGTCTGGATAAAGCTTTCATAGCCTTCAATGCCCAGCCCTGTGCGACCCAGCGCGGAAACGATACCGCTGGTCACGGTCTGGCCAAGCCCGAAAGGGTTACCAATGGCGACCACGAAATCACCGACCCGCAGGCCAGTGGAATCGGCGATGGCAATTTGGGTAAGGCGTTCCGCGTCTTCCAGTTTCAGGACGGCCAGATCCACTTCCTCATCCACACCCACCAGTTCCGCCGACAGTTCACGGCCATCGGTGAGCGTGACTTCGATATTATCGGCGTTCTTGACCACGTGGGCGTTGGTCAGCACATAGCCTTCCGCAGCATCCACAATCACCCCGGAGCCAGCGCTGGCAGCGCGGCGCTCGGAGGGCCGCTGGCGTTCCGGCATATTGAAGAAGCGACGGAAGAAAGGGTCATCCATTAACGGGTTACGCGCCGCCCGCACCCGGGTTTCAATGGCAATATTCACCACCGCCGGCGAGGTTTTTTCCAGCATGGGCGCCAGCGAGGGCAGCGCGTCCCCTTCGGCCGTGACAGCAGGCAAAGCCGCCTGAACCGGGGAAAAGGCAACACATAACAGCGTCAGCACCCAGACGACGGGAAGGATTGGTTTTTTTTGCGTAGACAACGTTTTTTCAAACAACGGTTGTTCCTCCTGTTTCAAGGAAAGCATCATCGATAAAAGGGATGATGGGCTAAAAGTCCAGTACCGGATGCCACCCAGAAATGCCCGACCCGCAATCGCTGGTACCGGGGATTAGGCGTCACCCACTTTTTTCTGACCAGCGCAAGCGTCTACGGTTCCGAAGCAAACAGACGAACGCCGTTGTACTCCCGCGATTCCCCCAGATCCGGC
>NZ_LWEZ01001126.1:0-3587 GCF_001634945.1 Alcanivorax sp. HI0044 | reverse complement strand
GAGAGTGTCTTTGCCTTGCTAAAAAAGGAGTGGACTCGCCCTCTTGGAGAGATAGGCCGAGACGAAATGGCGAGCGAAGTTCGTTACTATACGGACCAGTACTATCCCAATGTGCGTCGGCACATGGCACTGGGAGGAGTTTCCCCCAGTGCCTATGCTGCGACCGTTTAATCATTAGGTGTCTACTAAATCGGGGGCACTCCAGCGCTGTCAACTGTCAATTATCAACTGTCAACTTGGCCCCGCCGCCGTGACCGCACGGTCCGATGGGGAATCGCCACTGATTCTCTTTTCTGGCATAATCGCGCGCCTGTGCTGATCAGTGGCGCCACTACTGGTCCCTTATTGGTCTTGTCCGGGCTGTATCCGGGCACGAGACCGGCACTGTGTATCCGCAATGCGAACTTGAAGGTTGCACGGCCATACCCGCTGCAACCGCACGGCCACAAGCCCAGGACTAACCATGACCGATCCGATTGTTTATAACGACCTCAGCCCGGCCCAGCTGGTAGAGCTGGCTGTTCAGCGCAACGAAGGCCGCCTGGCCGATAACGGCGCCCTGGTAGTGGAAACCGGCCACCGCACCGGCCGCTCGCCCATGGACCGTTACATCGTTGACGAGCCGAGCACCAGCGAGCACATCCATTGGGGCGCCATTAACCGCCCCATCGACAGCGACAAGTTTGACGCCCTGTGGGACCGCGTTACCGCGGCCGTTGCCGAAAGCGACGCCTTTATTTCCCACCTGCACGTGGGCGCCGACACTGATCACTACCTGGCCGTGAAAGTGACCGCGCAGACCGCGTGGCACAACCTGTTCGCCAACACCATGTTCATCCGCCCGGAGAAGTACAACCCGCGCAGCAAGGAAGAATGGCAGATCCTGCATGCCCCGCACTTCCAGTGCGACCCGGAGCGTGACGGCACCAACTCCGACGGCTGCGTGATCCTCAACTTCGCCCAGCGCAAGATTCTCATTGCCGGCATGCGTTACGCCGGTGAAATGAAGAAAGCCATGTTCTCCGTGCAGAACTTCCTGCTGCCGGAAAAAGACGTGCTGCCCATGCACTGCTCCGCCAACGTGGGCGAAGACGGCGACGTGGCCCTGTTCTTCGGCCTGTCCGGCACCGGTAAAACCACCCTGTCCGCCGACCCGAACCGTTACCTGATCGGTGACGACGAGCACGGCTGGGGCAAAGATGTGGTCTTCAACATCGAAGGCGGCTGCTACGCCAAGTGCATCGACCTGAGCCAGAAGAACGAGCCGGTAATCTGGGACGCCATCAAGTTCGGCGCGGTACTGGAAAACGTCATCATCAATGACGAAACCCGCACCGCCGACTACGCCGATGTGTCTCTCACCCAGAACACCCGTGCCGCCTACCCACTGGAAAACATCGACAAAAAAGTCGAAGAAAACCGTGCCGGCGAGCCCAAGCACATCATCTTCCTGACCTGCGACCTGACCGGCGTCCTGCCGCCCGTCTCCAAGCTGTCCAAGGAAGCGGCGGCGTACCACTTCCTGAGCGGCTACACTGCCCTGGTGGGTTCCACCGAAATGGGTTCTGGTGGTGGCATCAAGAGCACCTTCTCTACCTGCTTCGGCGCGCCCTTCTTCCCCCGTCGTGCCGGCGAATACGCCGAGCTGCTGATCAAGCGCATGGAAGAGTTCGGCTCCACTGTTTACCTGGTGAACACCGGCTGGACCGGTGGCCCCTTCGGCGAAGGCGAGCGTTTCAGCATCCCCACTACCCGTGGCGTGGTCAACGCGATCCTGTCCGGCGAGCTGGACACTGCGGAAACCGAGCACCTGGATATCATCAACCTGGACGTGCCGAAAGCCGTTTCCGGTGTGGACAGCAACCTGCTGCAACCCAAGAAGACCTGGGCCAACCCGGAAAACTACGAAGCACGCGCCCGCGACCTGGCAGAGCAGTTCCAGAAGAACTTCGCTGACAAGTACGCCGATGTGTCCGACGAGATCCGCGCCGCCGGCCCCAAAGCGTAACTGACACAGCACGCTTCACGCTGCAGGCAACACGCAGAAGGCGCCTCCAAGGCGCCTTCGTTGTTTGTAGGCATGGCGACTCACCTCTCACGCAAAACAAGCATCGACGCCAGACCGTAAGTACAGCTCTTCCCCCCCCAACAAGTCGTAATACCATGCGACAATTGGACCTGACATGTCCAAAGGCTAGACTTGCCGTCTTAGATAAAGGACTTCTCATGAGCAAACCCAGAATTGTTGTTGTCGGCGGTGGTGCCGGTGGTCTTCCATTAGTCACCAAACTCGGCGCCAAGCTCGGCAAATATGGCAATGCCGATATCACCCTGGTGGATTCATCCAGCATCCACGTCTGGAAACCGCGTTTTCATGAAGTGGCCACCGGTGCCATCGATGCGGACCTGGACGCGGTGGATTATCGCGCCCATGCCCAGCTCAACCATTACCGGTTTGAGCCCGGCACCATGACCCAGGTCGATACCGCCGGGCAGACCCTGACCCTGGCGCCCCTGCACGATGCCCATGGCAGCGAAGTCCTCCCGGAGCGCAAGCTGAGTTACGACTATCTGGTACTGGCCACCGGCAGCCAGAGTAACGACTTCGGCACCCCCGGGGTACGCGACAACTGCCTGTTTATGGACAGCCGCGCCCAGGCCGAGCGTTTCCGTGAGCGTTTCCTCAATGCCTGTCTGCACGCCAATTACGAAGGCAAGCCGGTATCCGTTGCCATCGTGGGCGGCGGTGCCACCGGGGTGGAGCTGGCAGCCGAACTGCACCATGCCGTTTCCATGCTCAACTTCTACGGGCACGACAAGCTGGATCGCAAACATCTGCAGGTGGATATTATTGAAGCTGCACCGCGTATCCTGCCGGTACTCAGCGAGCGGGTGTCCGCCACCGCCACCAAGCGCCTGGAAGGCCTGGGCGTGAAAGTACGCACCGGCGTCATGGTGGCCGAAGCCACCCCCGACGCCCTGGTGCCCAAAGACGGCGATCCCATCAAGGCCGACCTGCTGGTCTGGGCCGCCGGGGTGAAATGCCCGGAATGGCTGAGTCAGATCGACGGGCTGACCACCAACCGTATCAACCAGGTGGAAGTGGAACCGACCCTGCAGGCCAAGGGCCAGAAGAACGTCTTCATCATCGGTGACGCGGCCTTCCTGATTCCGGAAGGGGCAGAACGGCCAATCCCCCCGCGGGCCCAGTCCGCCCAGCAGATGGCCCAGCACACCGCCCGCAGCCTGCAACGGCTGCTGATGAATCGCGACCCGAAACCCTTCGAATACAAGGACCATGGCTCACTGGTGTCGCTGTCCAACTACAGCTCGGTGGGCATGCTGATGGGCAACCTGAAAGGCGGTAACTTCTTTGTGGAAGGCTGGCTCGCCCGGATGATGTACATCAGCCTGTATCGCATGCACCAGGCCGCGCTCTACGGCTGGCCGCGCACCATCATGCTGCTCATTGCCGGGCGCTTCAACAAACTGGTACGCCCACGACTGAAGCTGCACTGACCCTGCCAACTTCCTTGACCACACCAACAGGCCCGGGACGTTCCGACACCCCGGGCTTTTCTTTATCT
>NZ_LWEZ01001125.1:0-1036 GCF_001634945.1 Alcanivorax sp. HI0044 | reverse complement strand
CGACAGCAGTGGCACCGACCAGGTCGTCACCCTCACACTCAGCGCCAGTGCCGATGAAAACGACTACCGCCGCCGCAACGATAGCCTCACGCAGGAAATTGTTTTTTCCGACAATCCCGACCTGGCCCTGTCCGCCGCCCAACAGACCAGCAGCCCCACCCGAGCCACAGTAGCGCTAACCCTGAGCAATCACTCTCCGCTGAATGCCGCCACCAACACCGGCATCAGCTTCCCGCTCCCCGCCAATACTCAACTGGTCAACGGCCCGGCACTGGGCTGCCAACAAAGCAACCCGGTGTACTGCCCTGTCGGCAACCTCAGCCCGGAACAAAGCGAAATCCTGACACTGGAGTTCACCACTGACACCGGCATCAACCAGGCTTTCACCTTCACCGTCAACGCCGACCAAAACGACATCCCCGGCGACACCGATACACAGGCGGATGTCACCGTGCAGTACAACGCCACCGTCAACACCGCTGCAAGTGACAGCAGCGGAGGCGGAGGTGCGTCACTGTGGCTGGGGCTCATGGCGATGCTGCTGGGCGTGCGCCGACAGCGCAACTGACTTGTCTGCCTGTCACCGCACCTTTATTCTTCCCGGTTTACTGATCAGCACACTGGGGAGACATACGTGAAGGCCAAGCCAAGTTATCGCGCCGACATCGAAGGCCTGCGCGCACTGGCCGTCATCCTGGTGATCCTGTACCACTATCAGGTGCCGGGCATTACGGGCGGCTTTATCGGTGTCGATGTCTTCTTCGTCATCTCCGGTTTCGTCATCACCCAGCTACTGGAGCGGGCCTTCCAGAAAGGAACTTTCCGGTTTCGCGATTTTTATGCCCGCCGTATCCGCCGCCTGGTGCCGGTGTTTCTGCTGGTCTCCACCGCCACCTTCCTGATGATCTCGCCGTTTTATATCGGCGACGCCTACTATATTTTTGCCAAAAGCTGGATGGCCTCACTGATCGGGCTGAGCAACCTCTACTACTTCAACGAGCTCACCCAGTATTTCGCCCCGGAAACCCTGTCGCTT
>NZ_LWEZ01001124.1:0-6775 GCF_001634945.1 Alcanivorax sp. HI0044 | reverse complement strand
CCCTGGTTGGCGCTCAACCGGGACGGATGGAGCTCCACATCGCCCTCGTCACGTAACAGGGCAACCACCTGACGGAAATTGCGCTGCCCTTCCACATTGGCAAGTTCAACCAATGCTGCCTGCTGCTGGGCATCACTCAACGGTTCGGCATTACCGTCGGCAACGCGAGTTACCTGGTAGGCAACCACAGAACCGTCACCCAGACGGGTCAGCTCTACAGGAGAGGCCTCTCCTTCTTCGAAACGCGGCGCACCGAATGCACCGTTGACCACTTCCATGGACGGTTCTGCACCGCCGCGCTGCAGGCCTTCCTGCTCTTCAACTTCTACCTCGAACAAGTCCGCCACTGCCGCCAGATCAGCACCATCATCAATGGATTTCTGTGCTTCTTCACTAAGCTGCTGGACCTTGTCCATGGCGTGCTCACCTTTGAGGCGCTCACGGATAGCGAAAGAGACTTCCTCCAGGGGCATGGGTTCAGCAGACTTGTTCTCTGCGATACGCACAGCGATATAGCGGGTCGAATCGATTTCGATCAAATCACTGTTGTGCCCTTGTTCACGCACCTGATCAGAGTTCAGCGCCTGCTGCACCTGAGGCAGGGACAATGGCGCATCAGCCGCCGCCAGGTCGACCCAGTCCGTAGTTACCACAGACGTGCCCACCTGCTCTGCCGGGCTTTGTAGATCGGCATGCTCGTAGAGCAGCTCTTCCAGCTTCGCCACATCGTCATTCAACAACGCTTCGGCACGGGCTTTTTTCAGGTCGGCGCGAATTTGATCCGACAGCTCCGCCAGTGACGGCAATTCACGAGCGGTCTCCTCCTGAGTCACCTTGATCAGGTGGACCCCGGCGTCCGTTACCACCGGCGCAGAGACGGTGTCAGAAGCCAGCTCGGCAATGGCGTCTTCCATTTCTTCAGGCAAGGCCCCCTTGGAAACCACACCCAGATCACCACCAGACTGGGCGCTGCCTGAGTCGTCGGAGTACTGGGCAGCAGCATCTGCAAAGGATTTACCACCGGCAATGGCTTTCGCCGCTTCACGGGCACGGACCTTCGCCTGTTCAAGATCCCGGTCATCGTTCACTTCGATGAGAATATGTGACACCTGGCGTGGTGCGTCACCGGCGCCCGCTTCTTCCATGATGGATTTACGGACATCGTATTCCGCCTTCACATCCTCGTCAGTAACGCTCACCTGATCGGCATATTTGTCTGCAGACAGTTCAACGTAAGACACCTTGAACTCTTCAGGGCGCATGAATTCACCCTGATTCTCGTCATAGAAGGCTTTGACCTCTTCGTCTGACACGCTGAACTGCTTGCGCAGCGAGTTGATATCCAGTTGCGCATAACGGATGTCGCGGGACTGCTCCCCCAGACGACGCTGTTCGTTCAGCTCGGAAGGAAGCGAAAAGTCCGTCTGCATGAAGCCCGCACGGAACTGCTCCTTGATCATGTCCTGGCGCAACCCCTGGATGTAACTCTGCGGGTTCATCCCGCGGGCGCGCAGTTCACGCTCGAACCGCTGTTCGGAAAACTTGCCGTCTTCCTGGAACAACGGCACCTTGTAAATATCGGCAGCAACCTGTTGTTCACTGAACACCATGCTGGATTGTTCCGCTGCGGCCAGAATCAATTGCTCGTTGACGATGCCATCCAGCACCATTTCCGGACGCACAAATGAATCCAGCAATGCAGGATTCATGTTCGGACTTTGCTCGCGAAGCATGTTACGAACCCGCTCTACCCGCTGGTTCACAACACTACGTGTGATCTTGCTGCCTTCCACTTCAGCTACCACGTCGCCTGTGCTTCCACCGACAAAGTAGCCGTAAAAGCCGGAAATCACGAAAGGAAGAATGATTGCGGCAAGCAGGACCTTGCCCACGGGACCGCGGACAAACCGTCTGAACTCCTGCATGAAATTACTCCGTAGGGATACTCTCGAAATTCGATCTTATTATTCAGAACCGGCGGATGACTGCAGGTTCCCTTAAATGCAAAAAAGCGTACCCCTTACGAGTACGCTTTCTCAAACTGGCGGAGCGGACGGGACTCGAACCCGCGACCCCCGGCGTGACAGGCCGGTATTCTAACCAGCTGAACTACCGCTCCTGCAAACAGTTTAGTTCACCGCGTCTTTCAGTGCCTTACCGGCTTTGAAGCCCGGTACGTTGGCAGCGGCGATCTTGATGGTCTGGCCAGTTTGCGGGTTACGGCCATCGCGGGCTTCACGACGCTTCACTGCAAAAGTACCAAAACCTACCAGAGAAACGCTGTCACCTTTTTTCAGGGCACCAGTTACCGCTTCCAAAGTAGAATCCAGAGCACGACCTGCGTCGGCTTTGGAAATATCCGCGCTAGCGGCAATCGCATCAATCAACTCTGACTTATTCACAAAGTTCCCCTTTCTCTATTTTCCCGGTTTTATGGTCGAGGCGTGATGCACTCTCCTTATGCGAAGCCGCCTTTATACCAACGGGTATCAGGGGCGTCAAGAAAGGAGAAGCGCGATCTCACCCAAGTTAAAACAATTGAAAAACCATACAGATCAACAATTTAAAAAGGTTTAAATATGATCCGTTAATGTGTACTAGGACGTTTGTTACCTTCCTGGTTTTTCTCTTCTGCCAGCGCTAAATCCTCTTCCAGCTCCGCTTCGGAAAGCGGATTTGGTTGATGAGTCAGTGCCACATCAAGTACCTGGTCAATCCATTTTACTGGTCGAATGTCCAAGGACGCCTTGATATTGTCGGGGATCTCCTTGAGGTCCCTCTCATTTTCTTCCGGAATCAATACAGTCTTGATTCCGCCGCGATGGGCAGCCAACAACTTTTCCTTGAGGCCACCAATCGGCAGCACCTGCCCACGCAGGGTAATTTCACCGGTCATGGCCACATCCGCACGCACCGGAATACCGGTCAACACCGACACCATGGCCGTACACATTCCGATACCTGCACTGGGGCCATCTTTTGGCGTTGCCCCTTCCGGCACATGCATGTGCAGGTCGTTGCGATCCAGTGCCCGGCGGCGAATGCCCAGGGTGCCTGCACGGCTTTTCACTACCGTCCACGCAGCCTGGATAGATTCCTGCATTACATCACCCAGTGAGCCGGTAGAAATCACCCGCCCCTTGCCTGGCGTGGAAACACTTTCAATGGTGAGCAGCTCACCGCCCACAGACGTCCATGCAAGGCCGGTTACCTGACCGATCTGATCCTGTTCTTCAGCACGACCAAAGCTGAACTTGCGCACACCGAGATAATGCTCAACCAGCTCTTCACTCATGGTGACCGTTTCCGTTTCACCGGTGAGCAAATGTTCTTTCACCACCTTGCGGCAAATCTTGCTGATTTCACGCTCCAGCCCACGCACGCCAGCCTCCCGGCTGTAATGGCGAACGATGTACCGTAACACGGCTTCATCAAATAACAGCTCATCTTTTTTCAGGCCGTTGTTTTTGATTTGCTTGGGGATCAGGTACTGCAGCGCAATATTGACCTTCTCTTCCTCGGTATAACCGGGAAGACGAATCACTTCCATGCGGTCCAGCAACGGGGCCGGAATATTCATGGAATTGGACGTACAGATGAACAGGGTTTCAGAGAGATTGTAGTCCACTTCCAGATAGTGATCGCTGAACGTGTCGTTCTGTTCCGGGTCCAGGACTTCAAGCAGAGCAGACGCTGGATCACCCCGGTTGTCCATGCCCATTTTGTCGACTTCATCGAACAAAAACAGCGGGTTACGGACGCCGACCTTGGACAGTTTCTGGATAACCTTACCCGGCAAAGAGCCGATATAGGTCCGGCGATGGCCACGAATTTCTGCTTCGTCACGGACACCACCCAACGCCATGCGAACGAACTTGCGATTGGTGGCACTGGCGATGGATTGCCCCAGTGAAGTCTTGCCCACCCCGGGTGGCCCCACCAGGCACAACACCGGCCCTTTTACCTTGCCGACCCGGCTTTGTACGGCCAAAAATTCCAGCACGCGGTCTTTTACGTCTTCCAGACCGTAGTGGTCCCGGTCCAGTACTTCCTTGGCGTAATTCAGGTCATGACGCACCCGGCTGCGCTTTTTCCATGGCACCGAGGTCATCCAGTCCAGATAGCCGCGCACAACCGTGGCTTCCGCCGACATGGGGGACATCATCTTGAGCTTGTTCAGCTCTGCCTGAGCCTTGTCACGGGCCTCTTTTGGCATGCCCGAGCTGTCGATTTTCTTTTCCAGATCGTCCAGGTCATTACCACTGTCTTCCAGATCACCCAGCTCTTTCTGGATGGCTTTCATCTGTTCGTTCAGGTAATACTCGCGCTGGCTTTTCTCCATCTGCTTTTTCACCCGGCCACGGATGCGCTTTTCCACTTTTAGCACATCAATGTCCGATTCCATCAGCGCGATCAGGTGTTCAACACGCTCGCGCACGTCCACCATTTCCAGCACGTCCTGCTTCTCCTCCAGCTTGAGCTGCAGGTGCGCGGCAATGGTGTCAGCCAAGCGGCTGACTTCGTCGATGGAAGAAACGGAGCCGGTCACTTCCGGCGCCACTTTCTTGGAGAGTTTGACGTAATCCTCGAACTGACCCTGCAGGGAGCGCGAGAGCGCATCCTGCTCGCTTTCGTCCGGGAGCCCTTCTTCCAGCTCGCGCACATCAGCAACAGCGCCTTCTTCACCAAATTCAGCCTTGGCCACATGGGCACGCTGGCCGCCTTCGACCAGCACCTTCACGGTACCGTCCGGCAGCTTGAGCAATTGCAGAATGGTAGAAACCGTACCAACCCGGTAGATGTCGTCCACACCCGGATCGTCGTCGGAGGCATTACGCTGGGCGACCAGCATGATCTGCTTGTCAGCTGCCATGGCAGCTTCAAGAGCCGCAATGGACTTTTCCCGGCCGACAAACAGCGGGATAACCATGTGCGGGTACACCACTACATCACGCAGCGGTAAAAGCGGAATATCTTTCAGCACGTATTGCCTCTATGACTTAGGTGAAAGCAGGACAGACCCGGACCATGCCCGGGTCTCAATCCGGTGCCACCTTGGAAGACTGCTCGTTGTTTTCATAAATCAACAACGGTTCGGATTCACCCTTGATTGTCGGGCTATCAATCACCACCTTGGCCACGCTATCCATGGACGGAACCTGGTACATGGTATCGAGCAGCACCCCTTCAAGGATCGAGCGCAGACCACGGGCACCGGTCTTGCGTACCATGGCCTTGTTGGCAATCGCGCGCAGGGCGTCGTCGCGGAAATCCAGCTCCACCCCTTCCATTTCAAACAGACGCGCGTATTGCTTGGTCAGCGCATTGCGCGGTTCGGTGAGAATCTGGATCAACGCTTCTTCGCTCAGCTCTTCCAGCGTCGCGATCACCGGCAGACGACCAATGAACTCGGGAATCAGGCCATACTTGACCAGATCTTCCGGCTCCACATCGACCAGCAGCTCGCCCAGATTGCGCGTATTGTCCTTGCTCTTCACCTCGGCGGAGAAACCGATACCGCCCTTCTCGGAGCGCTCGCGGATCACTTTGTCGAGACCGGCAAAGGCACCACCACAGATGAACAGCATGTTAGAGGTGTCCACCTGCAGGAATTCCTGCTGTGGATGCTTGCGCCCACCCTGAGGCGGCACAGACGCCACAGTGCCTTCGATCAGCTTCAACAGTGCCTGCTGCACGCCTTCGCCGCTCACATCACGAGTGATGGACGGGTTGTCGGACTTGCGGGAAATCTTGTCGATTTCATCGATGTAGACGATGCCGCGCTGGGCCTTGTCCACATCGTAGTCACATTTCTGCAGCAGTTTCTGGATAATGTTTTCAACATCTTCACCGACGTAACCCGCTTCGGTGAGCGTGGTTGCATCGGCAATGGTGAACGGCACATTGAGCAGCCGCGCCAAGGTCTCGGCCAGCAGGGTCTTGCCGCTACCAGTAGGCCCGATAAGCAAAATATTGCTTTTGCCAAGCTCGACTTCGTCACGGCCTTTTCCACCGCTACGCAGGCGCTTGTAGTGGTTATACACAGCCACAGCCAGCACCTTCTTGGCACGCTCCTGGCCAATCACGTACTCATCAAGGGTGTCCTTGATTTCGTGGGGCTTGGGCAGGCGCTCACCATCGGTGTCGCTGGTGTCTTCCTGCACTTCCTCGCGGATAATGTCGTTACACAGATCCACGCATTCGTCGCAGATAAAGACCGAGGGCCCCGCAATCAGTTTGCGGACCTCATGCTGGCTTTTGCCGCAGAAGGAGCAATACAGCAGTTTGCCGTCGTCGCCCTTGCCAGTGGAATCGGTCATCGAATTGCCTCTAAACCTGTGTATTTGCTTTGAAGATGCAGGGTAGCCCGGTGTTTTTCAAGCCCGCCGGGCTGCTCTGCCGTTCCGTTAGGACACTTTTTGTACTAACTCGCCCTATTTAAACAGGACGCTGGCTCAACACCGCGTCAATGATGCCGTATTCCTTCGCTTCGTCGGCACTCATGAAGTTGTCACGGTCAGTGTCTTTTTCCAGCTGCTCGATGGGCTGGCCGGTGTGGTGAGCCAGCAAGCTGTTGAGCTGCCCTTTGATTTTCAGGATTTCCTTGGCGTGGATTTCAATGTCTGACGCCTGGCCCTGGAAGCCACCCAGCGGCTGGTGAATCATCACCCGGGCATTGGGCAGCGCAAAACGCTTGCCGGCAGCCCCGGCGGTAAGCAGGAAGGCCCCCATGCTGGCCGCCTGGCCTACACACATGGTGGACACATCCGGCTTG
>NZ_LWEZ01001123.1:0-12988 GCF_001634945.1 Alcanivorax sp. HI0044 | reverse complement strand
TCATCATCGCCGTTATACATGGGCACATCGGCGATCTCGCCGATGGTGATCGTCATGCCTGATGGGGCCAATGCCTGGGCCGCTCGTACCAGCCCCCGGTTATAGGATTGCTCCCTGAGACTGCCTGCTATCGCCAGAACCTTCATGCCATTACTCCCTGTTTTCTGAATCGGTCAACGCAAAGCCACACTGTAGCGAATGCGCATCCCAGCTTCCTCCACACTCGCGCTAGTGACAAGCCATAACCATCATCATCGCCGGGCCATTTATCCCCCATATGGGTGACGCATTTCTGTCACGCCCCGCTTACCATTCCTGAACGATTCACGGATAGCTGCTCGCAATGCCCATTGATATCACCCACTCCAACGCGCCCTTTATTCCCGGCCCGGCTCTCTATCAGCAGCTGGCCATTCTTAATGGCCTGTTGATCCTTGGGCTGAGCGACAAGAGCAGTGAGGCACAACAGATTCAGCATTTGAGTCTTGATCATCAACAACACATCACGCTGTTTCGTGGCAGCAGCCAGAGCCGTTTTGGTATGGCGTTCCGGTTTCATCGCCAGGATGTGGAGCAGATTGAAGGGGTGACACTGGAAGACGGGCGAGGGCATCTGCTGTTGCACACCCGGCCGGCGGCGATTCAGAGCCTGACGTTTATGCCCGGAAAAACCGCCACGGATACCGGCTACAACGCCGGCACCCTCAGCAGTGTGGATTTGTTGGTGCCGGCCAACCGGCTGGAGCAGGCGCAAGCCGCGCTCACTCGCATCTTTCGAATGGCAGGCTCCAGCTGGTCCCCCGGCCTGCCACCACATTGGCAGGGCGGCCAGGGGTAGCGGCAACGTTTATAGCAACGAAGGCTCCGCCGTCAGCGTACCATCGCGATAATCGCGCAGGGCCTGATTGATTTCTTCCTGCGTATTCATCACGAAGGGGCCGTACTGTGCAATCGGTTCGCCCAACGGCTTTCCCGCCAGCAACAGCAAGCGCGCACCGTTTTTTCCCGCCACCAGGGTGACACTGTCACCATCGGTGAAGGTGGCCAGGTGATCGGTCTCCACCGTTTCCCCTGCCACCCTGACGCGGCCTTCGAACAGATACAGAAAAGCGTTATAGCCCTGCGCCAGCGGAACCGTAAGCGTTTCCTCCGGGCGCAACACCACGTCCAGATACAACGGGTCCGCCTTGCCGCCTTTCACCGGAGCGCTGAGCGTCTGCCCTGCAAGGGTTACCTCTCCGGCAATGGCCTTGACCTGGCCGCCGCTGGCCAGATCCAGTCGCGGGATCTCATCGTCGCTAATATCCCGATACCCGGCAGGCTGCATTTTTTCCGCCGCCGGCAGGTTGATCCACAACTGAAAACCGCGCAGTAAACCGTCTTTCTGCTGCGGCATTTCTTCATGAATAATGCCACGGCCAGCGGTCATCCATTGCACGCCTCCCTGCTTGAGATCCCCTTCATTACCGAGATGATCCCGGTGGCGCATATGCCCTTCCACCAGGTACGTCACCGTTTCAAAACCCCGATGCGGGTGGGGCGGGAAACCGGCAATGTAGTCATCCGGGTTGTCGGAGGAAAACGCATCCAGCATCAGGAACGGGTCCAGTCGCACGGCCGGGTTAGAACCCAGCGCCCGCTTCAGACGAACGCCAGCACCATCGGATGTATCCATTGCCCGAATCGTATTGAGAATTGTGCGTTCCATGGGAACCTCCTGTGTTAAGCCTGACGCCAGATGCCGGACGCCCGACAAAACATCGCCAGCGTCTCGCCTGTGTCAGGCGCTGATAATTTCTCGCTCGCCCAGGCGTTCGCGGCCGTGGGGCGTGGTCCAGTCCAGTTGCGGCCCGATGGAAATAATCCCGTGGGGATTCACCGTCGGGTGGCTGCAAAAATAATGGTGGCGAATGTGCGTCATGTTCACCGTGTCCGCCACGCCGGGCAACTGATAGATCTCTTTCAGCAAGCCCTGCAAATTCGGGTAATCGCTGATCCGCTGACGGTCGCACTTGAAGTGCGTGACATACACCGGGTCAAAGCGAACCAGTGTGGTCCACAAGCGGATGTCCGCTTCGGTTAAGGTGTTACCCACCAGGTAGCGTTGTTTGCCGAGCAAGTCCTCCAACGCATCCAGGCGCTGGAACAAGGTCACCACAGCGTCGTCATAGGCCTCCTGGCTGGTAGCGAAACCCGCCTTGTAAACGCCATTGTTCACATCGTGATAAACGCCTTCGTTAATGCTGTCGATTTCTGCTCGCAGCGCCCGGGGATAATAATCGCCCGGGGTGGCACCCAGCCCATCGAAGCTGCTGTTGAGCATGCGGATAATGTCAGCCGATTCATTACTGACAATAGTGCCGCGCTGCCTATCCCACAGCACCGGCACCGTCACCCGGCCGGTGTAGTTGTCATCCGCTTTCAGGTACAACTCATAGAGCTTGCTAAAACCATGAAGCGGATCACCGGTGGCGCCGTCAAAATCGTCGCGCAGCTCCCAGCCGTTCTCCAGCATGTGCGGGTGCACCACAGACACGCCAATATGGTCCTGCAAGCCTTTCAGCGCACGCATGACCAGAGTGCGGTGGGCCCACGGACAAGCCAGGGACACATACAGGTGGTAACGCCCGCTTTCCGCCGGGAAGCCACCATCACCACTGGGCCCGGCGCTGCCATCGGCAGTGACCCAATTACGGAACTGACTTTCCGAGCGCTTGAAACGCCCACCGGTGCTTTTGGTGTCGTACCACTTGTCCTGCCACTTTCCGTCGACTAACAGTCCCATGGTTATCTCCTTGCGTTGACTATCGAGGAGCGAATAACGAGGAGCGAAAGGCAAAACGCTTGTCCTGATTTTCGAAACTTGTTACTCGCTTATTGTCACCAGCGTGTTACCCCGCCAGCGCCGCCTGTGCTTCGCTCATGGCTTTCTCTTTAGTCTCGTCACCCATGTTCAGCCCCTCCGCGTAAACGAAGTTCACATCGGTGATACCGATAAACCCGAAGAACAACTTGATATACGGCGTTACCGTATCGTTCTCGGTGCCGGCATACAGCCCACCCCGGGCCGCCAGCACCGTCACGGATTTATCATCCAGCAGGCCCAGCGAACCGTTTTCGGTATAGCGGAAGGTGATGCCCGCCCGCGCCACATGATCGATCCAGCTTTTCAGCTGGCTGGGAATGCCGAAGTTGTACATGGGCAGGCCCAATACAATGTGATCGGCGGCTTTCAGCTCGTCGATAAGCGCCAGGGAAAAGGCGTCCACCGCCTGCTGTTCATCGTTGCGCTGCTCGGGCGGTGTAAAAAAGGCGCTGACGCGATCGCCGTCCAGATGCGGAACCGGATCCGTGGACAGGTCACGAACGACCACGGTGGCCTGCGGATGCTGTGCTTTCAGCGCGTCCAGCTGCGCATTGACCAGCGCAGACGAATTGCCGTTATCACCAAACACACTGCTTTTGATCACCAGAATATTCATAACCCTAACTCCCTTTATTCCTGCAGCCGGCCCGGTGGTCGGCATGATTGTTTCGATGGGTCTATTGTGGTTTCAGTAAATAAGATATAAAACGGGATAAAACTGCACATTTAGCTCAGGAATTTCGATATGTCAGCCAAGATTACCCTGGATCAATGGCAGGCCCTGCTCGCCGTGGTGGATGAAGGCGGCTACGCCAGTGCCGCTGAGGCCCTGGACAAGAGCCAGTCGGCGATCAGTTACGCCGTGCAGAAGATCGAAACCGAGCTGGGCGTGCGCGCCTTCACTCTGGAGGGGCGCCGCGCCAAGCTCACCGAAACCGGGCAGATGCTGTACCGGCAGGCCAAGGTACTGGTGGAAGAGGCCAACCGCATCGAAAGCGCCGCCATCCAGCTGAGTCAGGGCTGGGAGCCGCTGGTGCGGGTGGCCGCCGACGGCCTGTTCCCCCAGCACTGCATGCTTTCCGCGCTGGATGCCTTTGCCCAGCACAGCCCGCTGACCCGGGTGGAGTACAGCGAAACCATCCTGTCAGGCTCCGATGAAGCCCTGCTGCGCAAGGAAGCGGATTTGGTGGTGGGCGGGCGTGTGCCACCGGGGTTTTTCGGCGACCCCTTGATGCGGGTACGCTTTCTGGCGGTGGCCGCCGCCGACCACCCGCTGGCCCTGGCCGATCACCTGACCCACGAAGACCTCCGCCAGCACCGCCAGATCGTGATCCGCGATTCCGGCAGCCGCCGTATTGATTCCGGCTGGCTGGGCGCCGAACAGCGCTGGACCGTCTCCCATTCTTCCACCCGCATCGCGGCGATCCGCCGTGGGCTGGGCTTTGCCTGGGTGCCGGAGGCCGAAATCGGCGACGCCCTGGAGACCGGTGCGCTGAAGATACTGGCCCTGGATGAAGGCGTGGAGCGTATGGTGGATCTGTATCTGATTTATGCCGATGGCCAGTATGCGGGCCAGGCCGCGCGCTATCTCGGGGAACGGATTCGCGATGCGGCTGCCTTATCTTGTCCAGGGGTGACCGTTTAAATAGCCATCCTCACCCGGACATGACACACCGGGCGTAGAATAAGGATTCGAGCTCAACGTCAGGAGATTGCCATGCAACGATTACCGATTCCGGCCTTACTGGTGCTCACCACGGCACTGCTACTCAGCGCCTGTGTCAGCCCGGTGGTGATCGACAGTCAGTCCGGCGCCGATCTGCAGCAATACCGCACCTACGCCTTTGTACCCCAGGACCAGGACAAACCCCGTGAGCTGGATGACCAGCGCGCCCAGGCTGCCCTGAAACAGGCACTGGCCGCCAAAGGTCTGTCTGCCGCCCCCCCTGACCAGGCCGATGTGCAGGTGAAACACTTCTTCAAACGCGAGCAGCGCTTCGATGGCTCCACCCTCCAGTTCGGCTTCGGCTTTACCCGCAACAACATTGGCCTGGGCGCCAGCACTCCCACCGAGGGTGAAATCAGCGAGGAATACAAACTGGTGGTGCAACTGATTGATCAGCAGAGCAAGGATGTGGTCTGGCAGGCCACCAGCCGCGACGAGCTCCACGATGACATGAGCAGCGAACGCCGCAGTGCACATATCGAAAAAGCCGTCGAGGACATGTTCAAACGGTATCCGTAACCGGCCAGCTCAAGGTGGCGCGGAGCCCGGCGCCGGCACGGTTTTCCAGCGCCAGTTGACCGCCACTGCGGGCCATCACCGAGGCGACAATGGCTAACCCCAGACCGGTTTGCCCCCGGTCTCCCCGGTGCCCGCGCGTACACAATGCCTCCGCATTGCCCGTTATCCCCGGCCCCTGATCTTCCACATGGATATGCAAGTCCGTCGCATCCGCCACCACCCGAATCCACACCGGCTCGCCCGGCGGTGTATAGCGCAACGCGTTCTCCAGCAGGTTGCGTAATGCCAGGCTGGCCAGGGAAGGAGACGCCAAGGTCATTGCAGCACACGCCACGTCATCCCGCTGCACTGCCGCACGCTGCGGATGCCCGGCGAGTTGGGCCAGACTGTCATCGATAACCGCCTGCACCGGGCGCGGACAACTCTGCGGCACCCCATCCAGGCGGGCCAGCGCCAGCAGCTGCTGCAGATTATCTGCCATTCGCGAGCTGGCGTTTTCCGCCGCCGCCAGCGCCGCCATGGCCGGTGCATCCGGGGGCAACTTCAAGCGGGCCACCTGCAACTGGGTTTTCAGGGCAGCCAGTGGCGTACGCAGTTCGTGGGCCAGATCGTCGGTCAGCCGCCGCTCGCGCAACAGCGCTTGCCGGGCCTGATCAGCCCAGCGATCCAGCGCCGCCACCAGGGGCACCAACTCCGTGATCCCGGCCGCGCTGGGTGTCGCTGACGCCGCCTGCACCGGGCGCGACTCAAACTCCCTGCGCACCGCGTCCAGCGGCGCCAGGCCGCGGCTCACGGCCCAGCGCACCGCCAACCACGCCCCCAGCAGGGCCAGCAACAACCCCACCAGCAACGCCCAGGCCAGCGTCGCCAGCAACGATTCACGCACCGCCATGGGTTCGGCGGTGGCAACCCGTACCTGCCCCTGGCTGACGGTATAAACGCGCCAGCGTTCACCCGCCAGGGAGCGCTCTGTAAAGCCGTCCTGGCTGCTGGCAAGGTGGGCGGACGGCGCGCCGCCGGAACGCGCCAGAATCTCGCCACGCAAGTTCATCACCTGGCAAAACAGCCCGCTATTTACCACCGCCTGCAGCTCCGGCTTGGCGGATAACGCCGGTGCACTGGCATTGGCCATGGAGGCCACCATCCGTGCAGACGCCGCCAGACGCTGGTCCAGCGCCGTGCCCAGATGCTGCTTGACGGTATTGTGTAACCACAGTGCCAGCAGCAGCCAGACGCTCAGCAAACTGAACGCCACCAGCCACAACACCCGGGAACGCAGCGAGCGCGCCATCACGACGGCGCCCCCAGGCGATACCCGCCACCGCGCACGGTTTCCACAATGCCGCTGCCCAGCTTGCGGCGCAGGTTATGGATATGCACCGCCAGCGCGTTGCTCTCCACGCCATCCACCCAGCCATAGACACGGTCGGCCAGCTGGTCCGCCGTGAGCAGCCGACCCCGGCTTTGCAACAAGGCAAGCAACAACGCCATCTCCCGCCGTTGTAATTCCACCTCCTGATCCGCCAGCCAGACCTGCTGGCGAAACGGGTCCACCCGCACCCGGCCATGTTCAATCAACGGACTCGCCTGGCCGCGACTACGGCGCAGCAGTGCCTGCAAACGCGCCGCCAGTTCGCCCAGATCAAACGGCTTGACCAGGTAATCATCGGCACCGCGCTGCAAGCCATCAATGCGGTCCTGTACCGCGTCCCGGGCAGTGAGGATCAATACCGGCGCAGTGAGCCCGGCGTCGCGCCACTGGCAAAGGGCCTGGCCCCCATCCTGGTCAGGCAGCCCCAGATCCAGCACTAACGCATCGAACTCCACGCTTTTCCAGGCAGCCAGCCCTTCGCGCGCACGCGTCACCCAGGCCACGGTAAACCCCATGGCCTGCAGCCCGGCCTGAATACCATCACCCAGCAAGGCGTCATCTTCGATCAATAAAATATGCATGTGGCTCTGACCCGGTTAGGCTGCGCAAGTTGCAGCCCAGTGTCGGCGCCACCGGTTAACCCACGGTTAATGCAGCCGGGCCACACTGGCGCTTCCCTGACATGGAGAGACCGTGGACGCTGTCATCATTGGCCCACTGGCCCTGCCGGCAGGCACTTTTGTCGTGCTCACCGGCTTTTTCGCCGCCAGCCTCACCAGCCTGTGGTGGCAACGCCGTGGGCAACGCATCGAAGCAACGCTATGGCTGATTGCCATTACCGCCGTGCTGGGGGCGCGACTGGCGTTTGTGTGGCGCTACCAGAACCAGTACGACTCCTGGCTGGCCATGCTCGACATCCGTGACGGGGGCTGGTGGTGGCCCGGTGCGTTGGTGGCGCTGGCGGTGCTGGCCGTCAGCCTGTACCGGCAACCCCGCGTCCGCGCTGCGCTGGTGTCTGCCAGTGCCGCCGCGCTGCTCTGCATGACGCTGACGTTTGCCGCACTGGAAGCCCTGTCGCCAACGCCCAGCCCGTTACCGGAGGTCACCCTGTACAATCTGCAAGGGGACGCCACCACGCTGAAAGCGGCATCCAGCGGGGTAACGCTGGTAAACCTGTGGGCCACCTGGTGCCCACCGTGCCGGCGGGAAATGCCTGTGCTTGAGGCCGGGCAGCAGCGCTACCCCGGGGTGCGCTTTATTCTTGCCAATCAGGGGGAGAACCCCCATCAGGTCCGCCAGTACCTCACCGAAGGGCAGCTCCACTTTGAGCACCTGTTACTGGATCCACATGCGGATCTGGGTCGCTATGCGGGCAACCGTGGCCTGCCGCTAACCCTTTTGTTCGATCAGCAGGGCCAGGAAGTCGGGCGCCATTTTGGCCCCCTCTCCGACGCCAGCCTGCATCACTTTCTTAGCCAACACCTTCCGGGAGACACTCCATGATCAAACCTGCTGCCTTGCTGCTCACCCTGCTGATGCCCCTGATCGGCCAGGCCGACGACGGCCCCTCCATGGACAGCCTGCTGGCCAAGCTGGAAGCCAGCACCTGGGTAGCGGAAGGCCCACAGCAGCCGCAACGAGTGGCTTATGTGTTCACGGATATGGCCTGCCCCTACTGCGCCCGGTTGTGGGAAAACATGCAGCCCATGATCGAAGACGAGGACAACGTGCTACAGGTACGCCATATCATCGTCGGGCTGATCAATCCCAAACGCAGCTTCACTCAAGGCGGTGCCGTGCTCGCTGCCCCGGACCCGGCCGCCGCACTGGCCGAGCACGAAGGCCACTTTGACGACGGCGGTATCCGCCCGCTGGAGCGAGTCCCCGACGCCATCCGCAGCCAGATCCAGAGCAACACCGGGCTGATGATCGGACTGGGCCTGCAAGGTACACCGGCCCTGATTTTCCAGGACAGGGAAGGGCGCTGGCGCGTGGCGCCGGGGGTCGTTGGGGAAGCCGATCTAAGAGAGGAAGTGTTTCAGCTGGAAGAGAGGTAAAACGCACTTTGTAGGAGTTCCCTTCCAGGGGACGAACCGAGCGACAGCGAAGCAGTGGCCGCCTTTGACTGCAGCTCGCCTCACAGGAAAAGCATCACCCGGTGAACAGAGGATTGGCTTTCGCCAATATCGCGCTACGCTCAGTTCGTCCCCTGGAAGGGAACTCCTACAGCGGCTTCGTAGCGGGTCTGACTCAATCCGACAGCCAGCTCACCTTGCCCTGGCACACGGTCAGCTTCACGCTGCCCTTGAGCTGGGCATGACGCCAGGGGGAATTGTTGCCGGCGGACAGCCAGTCTTCGCTGAGGTTTTTATCCGCCGCCGGGTCCAGCACACAGAGGCTGGCGGGGCGACCGGTTTCCAGCTGGCCCGCCTGGATTCCCAGGCAACGGGCCGGAGCCGCAGTGACCGCATCCAGCGCCCGCGACAAGCTCAGTTTGCCCTCGCTGACCAGTTCCAACACCAGCGAGAGCAGCACATCCAGCCCGGCCATGCCCGGTTTGGTGGCCGGGAACGGCGCCGCCTTGCTGGAGGAACCAATGGGGGTGTGCTGGGAGCAGATTGCGTCGATGGTGCCATCGGCCACGGCTTCCAGCAGGGCCTCACGATCGGCGGCGCTGCGCAGGGGCGGGATCACATGGCAATGGCTGTTGAAACCTTCCAGCGCCGACTCGTCCAGCAACAGGTGCTGGATGCTCACGTCCGCCGTCACCGGCAAGCCGCGCCGTTTGGCGGCGCGCAGCAGGCGCAGGGAATCGCGGCTGGAGATTTGCTGGAAGTGCGCCCGCACTCCGGTGGCTTCCACCAACAGCAGATCGCGGGACAGGTCCACGCTTTCTGCCACAGCGGGAATACCGGGCAACCCGAGGCGGGTCGCCACCGGCCCTTCATGGGCACAGCCCCCGGCGCTGAGCGCCGAATCCTGCGGGCGGAACATGACCGGCAGATCGAAGGTAGCGGCGTATTCCAGGCTGCGTTTGAGCACCAGCGCATTGGCCACCTTGCCGCCGGCATTGCCCACGGCAATACAACCGGCCCGCGCCAGAGTCGACATCTCCGCCAACTGCTCGCCCAGTAAGCCCTGGGTCATGGCGGCAATCGGCATGATACGGGCAAACCCGGCCTGGCCGGCCTGTTCGCGAATCAGGCGCACCACCGCCGTGGAATCCACCGGGCCACAGTCCGGCTGGGCCGCCAGATGGGTGATTCCCCCGGCCGCCGCGGCGCGGGTTTCACTGGCGATATCGCCGGCGCGGCCGCTACCGGGCAGCGACAGGTGCACACAGGCATCCACCAGCCCAGGCAGCACCCAATGGCCGTCGGCCTCCACGATATCGGCCCCCGGTGCGTCCAGGCTGGCGCCGATGCGCGTCAGGCGGCCGTTTTCAATCAGCAGGTCGGCCACATCATC
This sequence comes from Alcanivorax sp. HI0044, assembly GCF_001634945.1. Taxonomy (NCBI): domain Bacteria; kingdom Pseudomonadati; phylum Pseudomonadota; class Gammaproteobacteria; order Oceanospirillales; family Alcanivoracaceae; genus Alcanivorax; species Alcanivorax sp. HI0044. The sequence continues at coordinate 3,037 of NZ_LWEZ01001123.1, read as the reverse complement.
ACGGCCACTGGCCGGGTCGATGACACGGCCCTTGCGGATCAGGATATGGGCGCGGTTACGGTTAGCGCTGGCCACGGGCACCTCCTGCTCCTTCCATGCTTTGTGTGGAGGCAGCCAGAGCATTGCTGTCGCTGTCCTGGCCGCTGATGGCCATGGACATGACGGCCATGCGCACGGCGATGCCGAAGGTGACCTGGTTGAGAATCACCGAACGGGGGCCATCGGCCACTTCCGAGGCGATTTCCACTCCCCGGTTTATCGGGCCGGGGTGCATGACAATGGCGTCATCCTTGGCGAAATGAAGCTTGTCGTTGTTCAAGCCATAGAGACGAAAGAATTCGCCTTCGCTGGGCAGCAGGGCCGAATCCATGCGCTCTTTCTGCAGGCGCAGCATGATCACCACATCCACGTCTTTCAGGCCCTGGGCCATATCCGTGAACACGGTGGCGCCCAACGCTTCCGCATCCACCGGCAGCAGCGTCCTGGGACCGATCAAACGGACTTCCTCGGCACCGAGAATATTCAGTGCGTGAACCTGGGAGCGCGCCACCCGGGAATGCAGGATATCGCCGACGATGGCCACTTTCAGCCCGCCGAACCCGCCCTTGTAGTGGCGGATGGTATACATGTCGAGCATGGCCTGGGTGGGGTGGGCATGGCGCCCGTCACCGGCATTGATCACCGCCACGTTGGGCGTTACTTCGTTGGCAATGAAAAACGGCGCCCCGGAATCCTGGTGGCGCACCACGAACATGTCCGCCGCCATGGCTTCCAGGTTGCGCAGGGTATCGAGCAAGGTTTCGCCCTTGCTGGTGGCGGACTTGGCAATATCCAGGTTGAGCACGTCAGCGCTGAGCCGCTGGGCCGCCAGCTCAAAAGTGCTGCGGGTACGGGTGCTGGATTCGAAAAACAGGTTCACCACGGTCTTGCCGCGCAGCAAGGGGACTTTCTTGATCGCCCGGCCACCCACATCCACAAAGCTTGCTGCGGTATCGAGAATATCTTCCAGCAAGGAACGGGGGAGGTGCTCAGTGGTGAGAAAATGGCGAAGCTTACCGTCGTCGGTAAGTTGTACGCGGGAGGATGGCGCAAGCGTCGGCGTCATTCTTAGGACCTTGTCTCTCTGTTGTCCTCACTGACCAGTTCGCGGATCTCCGCAATTAGCGGTGAGGGCCCCCGCAATTCTACCCGCTGATGGGGTGGCAATGCCAAAGTTTCCCCACAAATATCGGCACGAATTGGCAATTGTCGGTGGCCGATGTCGAACAGCACCACCAGAGAGATAGACGCCGGGCGACCAAAATCGAACAACTCGTTCATGGCCGCACGGATGGTGCGCCCGGTCATCAGCACATCATCCACCAGCAAAATATGCTGGCCATCCACATCAAATGGCAGCTTGGACGGCGTCACCGTGGGCTTGAGTCCACGGGTGTCGAAATCATCCCGGTAGAACGCCGGATTCAGTGAGCCCAGCGGCAGAGCCGCAGGCAAACGGTCATTGAGCGCCTGCGCCACCCAGGCGCCACCGGATTCAATCCCCACCAGCAGTGGTGACTTATCCGCAAAGCGCTCATTAATGGCCGCCGCCATCACATCCAGGTGTGTCTGCAATTGTTGCTCATCCCAGCTCAAGGCCGTTCTCCCACAGTCCATAAGGCATATCCAAGGCGTAAGAGTAGCAGAAGGCCGGGCCACTGAGGCAATCAACGGAACAGCTGATCAAACCGTTCAGTTTTTTGCGCTGTGTCCCGGACCACAATGCCGACAAGCTAGAGGCATACGCACAACGCCTGTAAGTTTTGTAATCAACGGAACCTGATGCGCGGCGTGGACTCTGAACAAGTAAGGGATCGCCCAGCCATAAGGGCGGAGAACACTGGAAGGGAACCCTCATGAAACTGCGCAACGACTCGCAACGCTTTGGCGCCATTGCCGTGCTGTTCCACTGGCTGGTGGCATTGGCGGTGATCGGCCTGTTTGCGCTGGGCTTTTATATGGTGGACCTGGGCTATTACGACCCCTGGTATCGCAAAGGCCCGGACCTGCATCGCAGCATCGGCGTTTTGCTCTTTATTGCCATGCTCCTGCGCCTGGGCTGGCGCTTTATTTCACCGCCACCGGCACCGCTGCCCACCCACAAGCCCTGGGAAAAAATCAGCGCCCATCTCACTCACTGGGCCTTGTATCTGCTGTTATTCGTGGCCATGGTCAGCGGCTACCTGATCAGCAGCGCCGATGGCTCGTCCGTGGATGTATTCAACTGGTTTTCTGTTCCCTCGGTGAGCGGCCACCAGACCGGCCTGGAAGACACCGCCGGGCTGATTCACTACTGGGCCACCTGGGCCGTGATCGGGCTGGCCAGCCTGCACGCACTGGCCGCCATCAAACATCATCTTTTTGATCGCGACGACACCCTGCGCCGCATTCTCGGCCTGGCGCCGCGAACCACAACGCACATCTCAAACGACACTCACAACCCATCTTAATCACCCGAAACGGAGCTTGATGCTTATGTTGACGTTATTGAAAAAAACCACTGTCCCCGCCCTGGCGCTGCTGCTCAGCAGCATGGCGTTCGCCGACCAGCCCGGAGGCACCTATCAGTTCGACAAAAAAGGCGCCCACCAGTTTGTCACCTTCAAAATTTCCCATCTGGGTTACAGCTGGCTGTATGGCCGCTTCAATGATTTCAACGGCACCTTCACCGTGGATGCTGAAAACCCGGAGAACAGCCAGGTAACCGCCACCATCCAGACTGCCAGCGTGGACAGCAACCACGCCGAACGCGACAAGCACCTGCGCAGTGATGATTTCCTGGACGTGAGCGAATACCCCACCGCCACCTTCAAGAGCACAAAGATTGAAAAAACCGGCGAGAAAACCGCAAAAATCACCGGCGATTTCACCCTGCATGGCGTGACTAAACCGGTAACCCTGGATGCCAAACTGATCGGTTACGGCGATGATCCGTGGGGCGGCTACCGCATGGGCCTGGAAGCCTCCACCACACTGACGCTGTCCGACTTCGGCATCA
>NZ_LWEZ01001122.1:0-5191 GCF_001634945.1 Alcanivorax sp. HI0044 | reverse complement strand
GAGATATGTCCATCCATCGAAAAAGCGCAACAACGAGTGCGGGCCAGCCTGAATGACCCGAAGGGCGTGGCCTGAAGCGCACATCTGCTGCGCCTTGCCTCTCGGAAAGGGAACCACCCTGACCATCAAGACAAGACGCAACAGCTGCACGCTTCAGGCCACGCTGAGCATGCAAGGAGTTTTTCAGAGGTTCCCAGGCAGCTATTAGTTATCTTTATCCCTCTCAATGCGCCCCATGCATTTGTCTAATGCCCCCATCGGCGTTAGCGTCTCCTACACATAAAAATTCTGATTTTCGGGAGAGCACCACATGCGCGCCATTCTGTGCAAGGAACTGGGCCCAGCCAACACGCTGGTCATTGAAGACATCGCATCCCCTGCGCCGGGCAAAGGCGAAGTAAAGGTGCGGGTAAAAGCCGCCGGGCTGAACTTCCCCGACACCCTGATTATCGAAGGCAAGTACCAGATCAAACCGGAATTGCCGTTTTCACCGGGCGGTGAAATGGCCGGCGAAGTGCTGGAAGTGGGCGACGGCGTGAAAAACTTCAAACCCGGCCAGCGGATCATGGGCCTCACCGGTTACGGTGCCTTTGCCGAAGAAATTCTGGTGCCGGAGAACCGTCTGATCCCCGTGCCTGACGGCATGGATGACCACACCGCCGCCGCCTTTTCCATGGTCTACGGCACCAGTTATCACGCGCTGAAACAACGGGCCAACATCCAGCCCGGGGAAACCCTGCTGGTGCTCGGCGCCAGTGGCGGCGTAGGGCTGGCTGCGGTGGAAATTGGCAAGGCCATGGGCGCCAACGTAATCGCCTGCGCCAGCAGCGACGAGAAACTGGAAGTGGCCAGGGAAGCCGGCGCGGATGACCTGATCAACTACGCTGACGAAGACCTGAAAGAGGCGCTGAAAAAGCGTTACCCGAGAGGCGTGGACGTGATCTACGACCCGGTGGGCGACAAGTTCACCGAAGCGGCCCTGCGCAACATGGCCTGGAACGGCCGCCTGCTGGTGGTCGGTTTTGCCGCCGGCGACATCCCCAAAATTCCCGCCAACCTGGCGCTGCTGAAAGGCTGCTCCATCGTCGGGGTATTCTGGGGCGCGTTCACCCAGCAGGAACCGAAAGTGAACATGCAGAACATCATGGAACTGTTCCAGCTGTTCGGCCAGGGCAAGCTCAAACCGCGCATCAGCCAGGTATTCAAGTTCGAAGAATACGAACAAGCACTGGCCGCGCTGACCTCACGTACCGCCAAGGGCAAGGTGGTGCTGGACGTGGCCGGAGCCTGAACCACACGCCGTGCAGGAGTACCACCAGCGGTGCTCCTGCACCAGGCGTTCAGCCGCGACCACTCTGGTCGATGACGACCCCCGGCGCTCCCGCCTGCAGCCGTTCACGCAGATCATCCGGCACCGGGGTTTTCGCGAACGGCTCGGTGGTCATCATCACGTACACCGCTTCCGAACGGGCAATGGCACGGCCATCATCCGCGTGGCGGATATCCGCTTGCAGGGAGAACGACGTGTTGCCCATATGGGTGAGTGACACGAACACATCCAGCACGTCATCAAACCGTGCCGATGACTGCCATTCCGTGGTCAACTTCACCACCTGGTTATCCAGCCCTTCCGCCAGCAACTGGCTGTAATCCCGCCCCAGTGCACGCATGAATTCGGTCATGGCGATGTCCACGTAGTCCCCGTAACGAGCGTTAAACACCACATGCTGGGCATCGCATTCGTTGTAGCGCACCCGGAATCGAAAGCAAAAAGGCTGGACCATGATGTTCTCCATAAAATCCAAAATATCGCAACAACCTGCAAGCTCCCTCTATGCCCGTTGGCGCTCACCAGTCGGCGACTAAAGACAACCAGCTTGCCGCGCCTACAGCATCCGCTCAATGGGCAATAGCGACAGCAACCATGCCAGCAGCCGTCGCCACACCGTCACGTCAGGTTCGCTGTGGCGCACCACCGGACGACCGTCATGGCCATCACCGGCCCAGGTCAGTTTTTCCTGCTCTTTGTCGACCCGATAACTGTTTTCCGGCGCCAGCCCTTCTTCAATAAACGCCGCCACCTGCTGCCCCAGTTCGGCAGACGCCACGTAGTAACCCATCTCGGTATTCAGGTGCACCGAGCGCGGGTCAATATTGAACGACCCAACAAAAATTTCACGCCGGTCCAGCACCATGGCCTTGGTATGCAGGCTCGCCTGGGACCGGCCTTTGAACAATCGCACCTGACGACGCAGCGCCCGGGCATTGGGCTGCAATTCATGCAATTCCACCCCCGCCGCCAGCAACCCCGGCCGATAACGGGCATAGGCACCATGAGCTGCAATCACATCATTGGTCGCCAGGCTATTGGTCAACACGGCCGCTCGCCCACCCCGCTGCCGAAAGCCCGCCAGCGCCTCAACAAAGGCGTCACCCGGAATAAAATAACTGGCTTCCATCAGCAATTCGCGATGGTCTTTCCTGCCCAGTAACCGGGCCAGCTGCTCACCCATCAATGTCTGCTTGGCACCGCTGGCCTTGTCCGGGCTATCGAACAACAACGCCGCCGGCGCCTGCACACATTGCTGCTCCTGCTTGCGCAGGTACTCGGTAAAAAACGCTTCGTGTTGGGGAAACAGGTAAGGATAGCCTTTCAGGGAGGTGCGCCAGCGCCCCAGCCAACGCCAGATCCGTTCCGCCGTGGCCTCGGTTCGGCGCCGGTAACTTTTCATGGGCACCGCCAGCGGGCTCTGCCAGAAGGCATCAAACGCAGTGCGGGTATCCGCCACAATGGCGCCATGGGCGTACAGATCCAGATCCCGGAAATTGGTGGACGCATTCACCCCAAAATAATGGTCGGCAATATTTCGCCCGCCCACCAGCGCCCGCTCCCCGTCCATGATCCAGGCCTTGTTATGCATGCGGTGATTAAGCAGCGGCGCATGGTAGAGCCATTGCAAAAAATATTTATAGCGACCCTTGAACGGGTTGAATAACCGCACCTCGATATTGGGGTGCGCATCCAGCGCCGCCCACTTCACATCGCGGCCCAACTGATTGGCATGATCCAGCAACATGCGCACCTTCACACCCCGCCGCGCCGCTTCCAGCAAACGATAGATCAGCAGCTTGCCGGTGGTGTCGTCATCCCAGATGTAGTACTGCACATCCAGCGTGCGCTGCGCCAGCCGAGCCAGGGTGACTCGCAGGGTGAACGCCTGATCGCTGTCGGCGACCAGCGAAAAAGACGACACCGGCGTGGGGGCCGAACCGGAGGCTGTCTGGTTCATTGTGCCTCACCTTTTTGCCCGTACTCTGGCCGTTGTGATCGCCCGTCAATCCGCAAACCGGTACCCATAGCGTCGCCCTCTCTGCCCCCTGTCATGATGCCCTGATGACAGGAATATAAAACCTGCCCTGAGTGCCAACCCTGCCATACATTCACCGGAATTCATCAAACTATCACGATCTTTTTACCGCATTTTCTTGTCGCCGCATCAGCCTTGGGCTCTCCCCTTCTGGTTCAAGGATGATCCCACATGAACAAACGGATTCTCACTACCCTGTTGGCCACGCTCTGCGCCAGCGTCAACGCCGCCCCCTACGACTGGAACTACCCGGCGCCAATTCAATCCCCCGGCGCTAACGATAATGGCAAGGTCGTGCTCTTCGATGTTTCCCATGGCGGCACGGAAGGCAATGCGGACTGGGTTATTGACGGCGCTTTTTCCGACTTCGCCGATGCTCTGGTCAGTGCCGGTTACACCGTGCAGGAATACCGCGGGGTGGATAAAAACAGCGACGGCGTTATCCAGTTTGTGGATGACTACACCAACCCCACCACCGCCAACAGCAACGCCAACGAAGCGGTCATCACTTACACCGCCATCAGTCACGCGGATGTACTGGTCCTCGCGGAAAGCAACCGCCCCTTCACCCAGGCGGAATTGCAGGCCCTGGAAGATTTTGTGGCCGCCGGCAAGGGCATCTTCTTTGTTGCCGACCACTACAACGCCGACCGAAACCTGAACACCTGGGACAGCACCGAGGTATTCAACGGCTATAACCGCTCCACCCTGTCCCAGTTCAATGTGGGCGGCAGCTACGGCGACCTGCGTAATCCCGGCGTCGCCACTGGTGGCTGGCTGGCACAGGAGTTCGGCATCCGCTTTCGCTTCAATGCCATCGACTGGCACAGCGGCGCCAGCGGCATCGAGCCGGCCAGCCAGGTAGAGGGGCTGACCACCGGCGTAGGCCCGGTACTGATGGCCGGTGGCGCCACCCTGGCGATCACCGACCCGAACAAGGCCAAGGGCCTGGTGCACTTCTCCACCAGCGACAGCCCCAGCCGCTGGACCCACGCGGTGGATTCCGGGCTCTACTTCGGCGGCACCGCCGAAGGCCCCTACGTGGCCATCGCCAAATCCGGCCCCGGCAAGGCCGCCTTTATCGGCGACTCCAGCCCCATCGAAGATGCCTCACCCAAGTACAAGCGCCAGGACAACGGCAACACCAAGAGCACCTATCCGGGCTGGACCGATGCCGGCAACGCCGCCCAGCTCAGCATTAACCTGATCGACTGGCTGGCCACCCCGGAAAGCTATACCCAGTTCAACAGCAGTGCCCACCCGGCCGGCACCGCCACGCCCACCCCCATGGCCAGCGAAGAGCTGGACGACCCGGACAACGGCCAGCCCTGGAACACGCCTTCCGGCGGCTATAACCCCTGGGATGCCAGCACCTTGGACTACGGCGCCTATGGCGCCCCGGACGGCCCCGGTGGCAGCCCAGGCGGCGGTGAGGTGCTGTCCGTCAGCGAGGCCCTGGCCGAACCCACCGGCACCACCGTCACCGTGGCAGGGGTGATCACCCAGGCCATCAATGGCGAGTACGCGCTGGAAATTGAGGACAGTAACGGCAGCGCCACCCTTTACGTGAAACTGGAAAGCCAGTACCGCAACGACTTCAGCCCGCAGAACAACCCGGCAGTGATCGGCGAAACCCTGCAGGTGAGCGGCGAGCGTGACGTCTACATGGGCGAGCCCAGCATCGAGTACGTCACCGACATGGCACTGGTGGACGGCAGCAGTGGCGGCGGCAGTTGTGGCAGCAGCGGCGCGGTGTCGGTAAGCGATGCCTACGCCAGCAGCCAGGGCACCCCGCTCACCGTGGTGGGCGAAGTGATCGGCGG
>NZ_LWEZ01001121.1:0-2693 GCF_001634945.1 Alcanivorax sp. HI0044 | reverse complement strand
GCAGAACGTTGATTTGACCATCTCCAAGCTTTCGCCTCCCCGTCGCTTCAATGGCTCTGACCGCGCTTTCCAGGCACCCTCTCAGACCAAAGACCTCCAATGCCAAGGGCGTTGGCTCCAGAAATCTGATCGAACATTCACCGGAAGCTCCATCTCCAAGATGCAGCGTCCTGATCCCTGATATAGCCAAGTCATCATGAAAATCGAAAATCACTACCGGCACCTTCGAACAAAACAGGTATGATGCGATAAATTTGGCTACGGTCGACTTCCCCATGCCAGATGATCCGGTGATCTCGACATGCCCGTTGGCACATAGTCCTGGAAAAAATCCCAACCCACGACCGGACAAAGCATCAATGCCGATATTAATAGGCGGAACCTGAATGGGCCGAATCACCATTTCTCACCCCCACTATCGACAACGTTTGGCACAATCTTGGCCAAGCGCCGAATTTGTGCCCCTTTAATTATCCTGATCTGCCGGTGCTTTTTCCCGTTACCATTTGCACGTAGTTTCTGGCTGAATTTAGCGAAGCGCGTAACAGCAGCTTCCAGGAGCTGCTGCCGGGCATGAGCGCCCTGAACATAAACAGGAGAAGCAACATCTGTGAAGTTCAACCCTGACCACTTCGATAAGATAGCTGCATATGGCTTGTCGGTTGCGCACAGAAAGCTACCTTCCCCATCCGTCACATTATCCCGCCAGTAGCAGCCAAGGTTAGCCGCCCGCTCCCCGGCTCCAGGTTTGAGCAACAGCATACCGCTGATATGGAATCCCTTGTGGTCGCTCAACTCCACAGAAAAGATAGCCACCAGAAAGCAGCGGGATGCAGAGTGATGCCGAATCCCATTTGCAAAATTTTTATAAGCAGCGTCGGTATCGGCTAATGTCTTCCGCATCCTGCACTCCGGCTTCCATGACAGATCGATCAAGGCAATTTCGACCTCATCGCACAGGCAATAACACAGCCTGATCGCCTTGATCATGGAGTGCCGCCGCCGCCTGGCATTGCCCACTTCGTTATAGCATCGCTTGCGATGAGCCTTGCTGGTGATAATCCTTCGGAAACGGGCAACGCATTCAATTAGGATGTCGGCGACTTCTTTCTTAAGGGCATGCCAGCCCTGAAGAGTATCTACCAGTGCAGAAATTCTGGGATCCCGCAGAAGTTCCAACCATGCGTCCATGTCTGGCGGGAGGTCATACCGCTCTGCCATCAAGGGATTGATCTTTAAACACTTGATCACAAAATCGTAATCCCGGCCACGTCTGATGCACTTACCCCCATTCGCGGATTGACGCTCTACCGCGATTTTAATTTCACGCCCGTCATGAATCATCTCTGTCAGCCCATTGATGAGACGGTAAGCGCGCAAAATTTCGCTCGGCCCATCTAGGCAAACAGCGTTCTCCTCCGGGCTGTCCCACATGTCTACGGAGGTAAGCAGCTTTTCTGCAGAACGAGCTGTCCGTCTCTGAAACGGTGGGGAGGCATGATTAATCAGCATGATCACCTCCCATAACACCGGCCAAATAATCTGCCACGTCTTGCGCCCGCCAGCGGGTACAGTTCCCTCCCAGCCTTATCGGCTGTGGAAATTCGGGAATAAAGTGCTTCCCGTTGCAATCAACCCAAGCCCACAGCGTGCTCACTCCGATCCCCAATTCCTCAGCCAGATCTTTGGCTGACAGCATAGTGAGGCCAGTTAGCGGCTTTGGTGCTTCACCTGCGCAAACAGATAGCGGCGCAGCAATCAATCGAGTATTCATTAACCCTCCTAAGTGCTGCGCCAAACGACACCATTCCCAAGGCAAAGTAATGCCATAAGAATTGTGCCTACGCTCAGCGCAGCCCAGCAAAAATCCTCAGAACGACCACAAGGTCGCAATCCAAATATAATTTTGTGTTTGATTGGAAGTTCACGCTTCGCGTGAAACCAATACTAGGGAGGGCGACTTATTGCTGATGGATGCCACGTCCATTCAGGCTGCGCTGTTGAAAAGACATTAAATGTCTGTAGTGTTCTGCCAACACCGCGTTAATCAGGTGCAGGAGGACTTAGCTATCTGTGGCGATGCCAAGCCAAGAAAAAATTACTGCATTCCCAACCACGACGTCAAGCCTTAAAGACAACGCACCCAAAAAAATCCTGAATTCAATGTACGATTTATGCAGATTCAATGGTTTTTGGGGGAATTAGTTTTTTGCCGAGCGTTCGTGGAGGTCTAGCCACAGCAAAATGCCTGCTCGTCTCCCTTCACGAGAAGACCAGCGGACGACTAGATAGAAAGCCGATATCACGTGATTGCTAGCACGGTCATAATGTAGTCATCTGATCGGCAAGGTGACACTCCCTGCTCTCCCACACCAAAGAGCCTGCCCCCATCCTCTCAAAGTCATGCCCCTGGGTCGCTTATTCTGTGGATAAGCCCCTCGCCTCCCTGATCGAGCAGGTGGCACAAGGTGGCAAGAATGGTATGATCCACACCCTTCGCTGCTCTCCAAATTTGGATATATTCAGCGAAAGAGGATTTAGATGAATGACGACACCTTCATGCGTCAGAAATTTTACAAATCCGCTTGTTGGTACATGTGTTGGTATGAAGCAAAACCGAACTGGGATATCTTTATTTATATCAGACAGTTACACTCCCTATTTGAGTCCTCTCCTCGCACCAATTAAGAAAG
>NZ_LWEZ01001120.1:0-6661 GCF_001634945.1 Alcanivorax sp. HI0044 | reverse complement strand
GTTGTTAAGGAACCTCTGAAAAACTCCTTGCGTACTCAGTCTTTCAGGCTGGTTCGCAATCTAGGCGTGCTTTTGAAGGTGTCCCCTAACTGGGATCGAGATATGTCCATCCATCGAAAAAGCGCAACAACGAGTGCGGGCCAGCCTGAATGACCCGAAGGGCGTGGCCTGAAGCGCACATCTGCTGCGCCTTGCCTCTCGGAAAGGGAACCACCCTGACCATCAAGACAAGACGAAACAGCTGCACGCTTCAGGCCACGCTGAGCATGCAAGGAGTTTTTCAGAGGTTCCTTAACCGGGGTAATGCTCCATAATCCACTGCTGGGCTTCGGCGCTGACTTGCTTGGCTTTTTTATTGTGCGTGTCGATGGGAGGGCTGATACGCAGTGTGATCGTGCCGGGGTAACGGACCCAGGTTTTGCGGGGCCAGCAATCACCACTGTTATGGGTTAGCGCAATGACAGGCACCCCGGCCTGAGTCGCCAGCATGCTGCCACCGTGGTTGAACTTGCCATGGGTACCCGGTGCTTGTCGGGAGCCTTCCGGGAAAATCACCACGCGAAGGCCGCTTGCCAGGCGCTGCTTACCCTGAGACAGCACCGATTTTAACGCGGCCTTGCCATCGCTGCGGTTAATGCGAATGGGATTAAGCAGTGCCAACCCCCAGCCAAAGAAAGGTATCCACAGCAGTTCCCGTTTCAGCACCGTGGCCTGCGGGCTAATCAGCACCTGCAGGTAAAAGGTTTCCCAGCTACTTTGGTGGTTGGCAAGAATGACGCAGGGGGCATCCGTCAGGTATTCCCTTCCTTCCACGTTCACAGTAATGCGGTTGAGGCGGTGGTCCAGCCACATGGCAAAACGGGTCCACAGGTTGATAAACCGGTGGCGGGCGCGAAGTGGCAGGAAGGGGCCAATCAGGACACAGAGGAAACTGTGGAAAATACCGGCAAGGTTATACAGCACGAAAAACAGCGCGCTGCGGACCTTGATCGACAGCGACGGTGGCGCGTGCTGGGTCATGCCTAATCCTTCAAGGTGTGATCAACAAAGTCAGCCAGTGAGTCGTAAATGGCAACCGGGCCCAGGGATTCAGGCAGGCCTTTTTCCAGGGTCTTGTTCCCTTTGCCGGTTCGCACCAGTACCGGTGTGCAATGGCGAGCGACTCCCGCTTCAAGATCCCTAAGGCTATCACCAATCAGGGGCGCTCCGGTGACATCGCCATACTCGGTAACAATCTGGTCGATCAGGCCTGGCAGCGGCTTGCGGCAATCACAGCCGTCATCGGGCCCGTGGGGGCAATAGACGATCTTGCCCAGTGCACCGCCCTGCTCCGCCACCAACTCACGCAGACGCGTGTGCATGGCATCCAGGGTGGCCACATCATAATAGCCACGGCCAATACCGGACTGGTTGGTGGCCACCGTGACGATATACCCCGCTTTACTCAACCGGGCGATGGCCTCGATGCTGCCGGGGATGGGAATCCACTCGTCCACGGTCTTGATGTAGGCATCAGAGTCCTCGTTGATGACCCCGTCGCGATCCAGAATGATGAGTTTGTTCATGGGGCTTGTCTTCTCTCTTTACCGTAGGAGCGGCGCTTGAGCCGCGAATCGGACTTTGAATCACTATAAGACACACAGGCATCACTTTCGGGAGCCTCGGTGGTTTCTGTAGTGATAACAGTCTTGGGGTTGTTCGCGGCTCAAGCGCCGCTCCTACCGCGATATACACAAAGGCCGCTGATCAAGCGGCCTTTGGTTTAGCGTGCTGCGTCTTACTCTTGCAACAGGCTGATATCCGCCACGTTCAGGAACAGGTCACGCAGGAACGCCAGCAGTGCCAGCCGGTTATTGCGGACTGCCTCATCCTCTGCCATCACCATGACGGTATCAAAGAAGGCATCCACCGGCTCGCGCAGGTCTGCCAGCATTTCCAGCACGCTGGCATAGTCGCCGGCCTCCAGCAGTTCGTAGGACTGTTCGAAGGCAGCGACCACCATGTTGGTGAGGGTCTTTTCGGCCTCATCTTCCAGCAGGGCGCCATCGATTTCTTCCGGGGGTGCGCTGTCCAGCTTGGCGAGAATATTGGATACCCGCTTGTTGGCGGCAGCCAGCGCCTGGGCTTCTTCGCGTTGCTGGAAGGCGGCCACGGCTTTTACTCGACGGTCGAAATCCAGTGGTTTTCGGCAGGCCTCGTCAATGGCCAGCACCGACAGGATCACCGGGGTGGCAATGCCCTGTTCCTGGTAGATGGCGCGGTAGCGACCCTTGATAAAGTCGAAGGCGTCTTCCACCTGATTGGAATCGATGCGCTCACCCAGTTGGGCGGCGGCCTGGTCCAGCAGTTCGCGCAGGTCCAGGGCCAGCTCATTTTCTATAATGATGCGCAACACGCCGAGGGTGGCACGGCGCAGCGCGTAGGGGTCTTTGGTTCCGCTGGGCTTCTGGCCGATGCCGAAGATGCCCACCAATGTATCGATCTTGTCAGCCAGGGAGACCGCCATGCCGGTTTTGCTCTGCGGCAGAGTGTCGCCAGCGAAGCGTGGCAGGTATTGCTCATACAGGGCGTTGGCCACGTCGTCTGGTTGGCCTTCGCGCTGGGCCAGGTAGAAACCCATGATGCCCTGCATGGTGTCGAACTCGCCGACCATTTCGCTGTTCAGGTCGGCCTTGCTCAGTTCGCCGGCCAGCTTGGCGTTGTCTGCGTTACCATCGATTTGCCCGGCAATCATGGCGGCCAGGCGGCCGATGCGTTGGCATTTGTCGGCCACGGTGCCCAGCTGCTGCTGGAATACCACATTGGCCAGCCCTTCTGCGTGCTGGGCGAGAGTGCGTTTGCAATCGTTGTCGTAGAAGAAGGCGGCATCGGCCAGGCGCGGGCGAATCACTTTCTCGTTGCCGTGGATCACCTGTTGGGGATCTTTGGACTGGATATTGCTGATGGTAATAAAGCGTGGCATCAGCTTGCCGTCGGCATCCAGCACCGAGAAGTATTTCTGGTGCTCTTCCATGGCACTGATCAGGGCTTCCTGGGGTACCCGCAGGAAGTCGTCATCGAAGCTGCCCATCAGCGCTTCGGGCCATTCCACCAGAGCGGTGACTTCGTTGAGCAGATCCGGGTTGATCTGGGCGACACCGCCTGCCTTTTTGCCCGCCGCCAGGGTCTGCTCTTCGATCATGGCCTTGCGGCGATCAAAGTCAGCGAGGACGTGGCCGTCTTTCTCGATGCGCTCCGCATATTCGCCGGCGTTGGCCAGTTCGATGGCGCCGGGTGCATGAAAGCGGTGGCCGTAACTGGTACGGCCGGATTGCAGATCCAGCAATTCGAAAGGAATCACCTCGTCACCAAACAGCGCCACCAGCCAGTGGGCCGGGCGCACAAACTGCACCTTGCGCTTGCCCCAGCGCATGCGCTTGGGGATTGGCAGTTTCTGGATGGCCTGGGTGAAAAAGGTCGGTATCAGTTCGGCGGCGCTTTTACCCTTCTCGGTGATCTGCGCCACCAGGCGCTCGCCCTTGCCGGTGTCCTGACGGCCCAGCTGGTCCACGGTCAGGCCCAGTGAGGCGGCAAAACCCTGGGCGGCCTTGGTCGGGTTGCCGTCGCTGTCGAAGGCAGCCTGCACGGCGGGACCCTGGCGTTCAATATCGCGATCGGCCTGTTTCTCGTCCAGGTCGCGCACCAGCAATGCCAAACGGCGAGGGGCGGCAAAGCGTTCCACCTCACCGTGGTTGAGGCCGGCCTCATCCAGTTGGCGAACAAATTCGTCGGTGAGCGCGGCACTCAGTGACGCCAATGCTTTCGGGGGCAGCTCTTCGGTGCCCAGTTCAATCAGCAAATCCCGGGACATTATTGCTTCCCCTTCTTTCTATCGCCTTTCTCGGCGGCGCCTTTTTTAGCGGCCTTGTCATCCTGTTTTTGCAGCTCTGCCATCACTTCTTCGCGAATGGCGTCATCCGCCATGGGGAAGCCCAGCGAGCGGCGCTTGTCGAAATAGGCCTGGGCTACCGCCCGGGCCAGGGTGCGCACACGCAAAATAAAGCGTTGGCGCTCGGTGACAGAAATGGCCTTGCGGGCATCCAGCAGGTTGAAGGTGTGGGAGGCTTTCAGCACATACTCATAGGCGGGCAACGGCAGGCCGGCCTCGATCAGTTTGCTGGACTCGCCCTCGAACAAATCGAACTGCTTGAACAGCTCGTCCACATTGGCGTGTTCGAAGTTGAAGGTGGACATCTCCACTTCGTTCTGCAGGAACACATCACCGTAGCTGACCTTGCCGAAGGGGCCGTCGGACCACACCAGGTCGTAGACCGAATCCACGCCCTGGATATACATGGCCAAACGCTCAAGACCGTAGGTGATTTCCCCGGTGACCGGATAGCAGTCGATGCCGCCCACCTGTTGGAAATAGGTGAACTGGGTGACTTCCATGCCGTTGAGCCACACTTCCCAGCCCAGACCCCAGGCACCCAGGGTGGGTGATTCCCAGTTGTCTTCCACAAAACGGATATCGTGCACCAGCGGATCAAAGCCGAGCATGCGCAGCGAACCCAGATATAACTCCTGGATATTGTCCGGTGATGGCTTCAATACCACTTGGAACTGGTAGTAATGCTGCAGCCGGTTGGGGTTTTCCCCGTAGCGGCCGTCGGTGGGCCGACGGGATGGCTGCACATAGGCACTGTTCCAGTTTTCCGGGCCGATGGCGCGCAGGAAGGTGGAGGGGTGAAAGGTGCCCGCGCCCACTTCCATATCCAGTGGCTGCACAACGACACAGCCCTGCTCTGCCCAGTATTGTTGCAGGGCCAGAATCAGGCCCTGAAAGGTCAAAATATCCGTTTGCGGTTGTTCCGCCATGGTGAATCCTGTTATTCGGTAATGGTGTTCCGGTACCAGTCTTGCTGCGAGTGATCGCGAGAGATTGCCGCGAAAGGCGCCAAGTATACCGGCCCGGCCCGGTCGGTGATACCGGTGGCGGCCCCGACCGGATACTGACAGCACGGTGTCAGTAGCTTGGCGCTAGAATGCGGATCGGGAACGGCGGAAGATAAGTGCCGCGTCAGGTTAATTACAGGGAAGGATCATGCGTCGAGCAGAGCGCCTGTTTCAGATTGTGCAGGTCATCGGGGCCAGCCAGTGGACCACCGCCCAGGCGCTGGCCGAGCGGCTGCAGGTGTCCGAGCGCACCATTTACCGGGATGTGGACCATTTGTCGGCCAGCGGCGTGCCGCTGTATTCCCAGGCGGGAAAAGGCTACGCCCTGCTGGAGGGCTATCAGCTGCCGCCGCTGATGTTCAGCGTGGAAGAATGGCAGGCCCTGCTGACCGGTCTGTCCATGGCCCAGGGCTGGGCCGGTCAACGCCAGGCCGAGGCGCTGCGTGCGGTGCAGGAAAAGCTGGCCATGGCGGTGCCCAGCCATCTGCGTGCGCTGGCCTCGCCGGTGTCGGCCCCGGCCTTGCCGGAACGGCGCATGCTCGGGGCGTTGCTGGATCCGCTGCAGCGGGCCATTCGCGAACGCAGCAAGGTGCGGGTGCATTATCGTGACGTTCAGGAGCAGTTCAGCAAGCGGGTTATCTGGCCGCTGGGGCTGTATTTCTGGGGCCACTGCTGGACGCTGGTGGGTTGGTGTGAATTGCGCAAAGCGTTTCGCCATTTTCGGGTGGACCGTATCGTGATTTTGCAGACTCTGGGCGACCGTTATCCGCATCTGCCCGGCCACACCCTGGCCGATTATGAAGCCGCCATGGATGCGCGGTGCACCGACCCACAATCCACCGATCCACAGACCGCCGTCGAGGAGAAAACACCATCATGAACGACCGTTGCCCCTGGTGCGGGGATGATCCGCTCTACCTGCACTACCACGACCACGAGTGGGGCGTGCCGGACCATGACGACCGGAGCCTGTTCGAGTGCCTGAATCTGGAGGGCGCCCAGGCCGGATTGAGCTGGATTACCGTGCTGCGTAAACGGGAACATTACCGACAGGTGTTCGATGGGTTCGATGCCGAGAAGGTGGCGCGCTATGGCGAGGCCAAGGTGGCCGCGTTACTGGCCGACCCGGGTATTATCCGCAACCGCCTGAAAGTGGCGGCGACCATCGGTAACGCCCAGGCGTACCTGACCCTGCGTGATGAGGGCCTGACCTTGAGTGATTTCCTCTGGGATTTTGTCGACGGCAGCCCGCAGATCAACCACTTCCGCAGCCTCAAGGAGGTACCGGCCACCACTCCGGTGGCCGAGGCCATGAGCAAGGCCCTGAAAAAACGCGGCTTCAAATTTGTCGGCCCCACCATCGTCTATGCTTTCATGCAGGCCACCGGCATGGTCAACGACCACCTTACCAGTTGCCCGCGGCACCGGGATCTCATATAGCGGCTAAACCTGTTTCTGCGGGAGGCTGCTGCCCGAGCTTTTTCGAAGCTTGTATGTTTGAATGCTCTTCCTGCAACCATGCAGGACTTGCCGGGGTGGAGGGACCAAAGGAGCATCTGACCCAAGGGTACAGACGGTAGGAGATTTGGCCCCACCCCGCACCTATTCATACGCCGATAAAGAATCCATCGGCTGAGTTGCACCTCAGACCGACGATACCTAGCAAGCCAGCGTTCAGGTGCGCCCCGACAAGCATGTGTAACCTAGCGCAAGGGGCTGTTCAGTG
>NZ_LWEZ01001119.1:0-8124 GCF_001634945.1 Alcanivorax sp. HI0044 | reverse complement strand
GGTGAGGCGCGCTACCGGCCAGGTGTCTGCCCAGGGCCAGGGGCGCTGGGGTGCGTCTTGCTCAAGCGTGGTTTGCCAGGCGTGGGCAATCAGGTGCTGGGCCAGCCAGGCCTTGCCGTCCAGCCAGCTGGCCCAGCCTGCGAGTCCTAGAAGCCCCGCCAGACTGAGTGCCAGCACCCCGCGTTCAAGCCGCGCCATGGTTCAGCCTTCGCTGACGAAGCCAGAGCAGCAGGCAGAGCACCAACAGCACGCCAGCCAGCCGCCACAACAGCGGCGCCGGTGTGGCCGTGCCCGGCCAGGCCGCAGTGTGTTGCGTACCGTGCGGTGCCTGGTTTCGCACGGTGTCGTGCAGCAGTGGCTCATGGGCGGGCCGGGAGACGGTCTCTTCTACGGCGATAAAGCTGGTGTAGCGGCTGACCAGTTGATGGCGCAGGGCCACGTCGGTGATCAGTGGGGCGATGTCGGTTTCCGGGGCGCCCAGGGTGATGCGGTCCATCAGGTCGGCGATCTTGCGCCGGGCCCACAGGCTCGCGGTGCCCGGGTGGTTGCTGTCGGTGGGCAGGGTGACCGGCTGTTGCCAGTGTTGGGTGTCGTAGCCGCTAACGGTGATGTGTTCCGTTGGCGCGGACAGCTTCATGGCCACCAACAGGGGCTCACCGGCATACAAGTCTGGCAGCTTTTGCGGCCAACGCTCGGCGACGATGCCGTTCGGGAGTTGCACCTGCAGGTTGCGCCTCAGCGGTGATTCCAGGCGGCGAAACAGGGTATCCATGCCCTGCTGCACCTGGTTCTGGTCGTTGATATAGGTAAAGCTGCCGCGCCCGAACTGGGCGGCGCGGGTCATGAAGTGGCTGTTGGGGGCGGAGCCAATGCCCACGGTAAACAGGCGGGCTTCGCCGAGCTGTTGGTGCAGGGCCTGGAAGATGCCGCTCTCGTTACCCACGGCGCCATCGGTGATAAAGATCACCTGGCGCAGGTAGCCGTCGCTGACGGGCTGACTCAGGGTGGCGCTGAGGGCCGGCAGCATGTGAGTGCCGCCGCTGGCTTGCAGGCCATCCACGAAATCTTGCGCCTGTTGGCGGCTGTTATCGCTGACCGTGACCGGCGTTTCAAACAGTAAGGTGTGTTGGTTGTCGAAATCGGTGATGTTGAAACGGTCACCGGGCTTCAGGCGTTGCAGGGCCAGTTGCAGGCTGGCTTTAGCCTGGCGCATGGGGGCGCCACCCATGGAGCCGGAGCTGTCGATGATAAACAGGGTTTCCCGGGGCAGGGTGGTGGCGTGGCCGGTTTCCGGTGGAACCACCATCAGCAGGGCGTAGTGCTCGCCGTCGATTTGCTCATAAAAACTGGTGGCCAGTGGTTCGCCGGTGTCTTCCAGTTCCCAGTTAAGCAGCAGATCCCGATCCATGGCGATGGCGCCGGCTTTTGGGGTAATGGTGTAGCGCCGCCCGTGCCGTTGGTAGCGGATGGCGTGGCTGGGGCTGCCCAGTGTGGCCAGTCGCTCGCCGGCGTCCAGGTCGATGTGGATGGACGCGGTGCCGGTCTCGGCGGTGCCGCCGGGGGGCGCTACCGTGTTGCGCAGCAGGGAATCCAGTGGATGGGGTGCTTCCGTGGCTGGGGTAAAACGTGGCGTCAGGGTTAGAGGCAGGCGCAACTGAAAGCGGTGCCCGTCCACGTTCAGGGTCTGCTGGTAATGCAGCTCCACCTGCACGGTTTCGCCGGGAGCGATATTGGCCACAGCGGTGGTGAAGAGGTTGGGGCGCTGCTGGCTGACCAGGCTGGCTTTCTTGCCACTGGCGCGGGCCTGTCGGTAGGTTTTTTCCGCCTCGGCCTTCCTGTCGATTTTGCCAACGATGCGCCGGTCTCCAATGGTCAGCACCATGCCGTTCACGGCGGCGCTCTCCGGTAGCGGAAACAGGTAGCGCCCTTCGCGAAACTGCTGGCTGGGATTGTGAAAACGCTGGGTCAGCGTGACCTCTGCCACGGGGCCGCTGACGGTGATATGGGCGTCGGTGTCCAGCAGGGTGGCGGGCTGAATGTGTCCCTGGTCATCGGCCAGCAGTAGAGCGCCGGTGGCGGCTTCATCCTGCCAGTCCGCCCGGGTGGTGAACGTCAGTAGCAGTAGAGAGAAGAAAAGCGTCAGTTGCATGGTGGCCTCCTTGTGATGGGGGCCAGCATGGCAAGGCAACAAGGAGGTTTTGTGGGGATTGTGTGGGGAGGCAATGAATAGTTAATAATGAATAATTAATAGTTCGCGACCTTGCGCGAGCACCAAGAGCAAACGCATGAGGCCGCGCCTACCTCGTAGACGCGGCCTCATGCATTAGAAAAACAGAGACACCTGCTTCGCGCGTTATTAATTATTCATTATTAACTATTCATTGCTTTTTACGCTGCGTTGCGGCGTTTGGCGATGGCGTGCAGGACGATCTGGCACTGGTTTTCGCCGTATTCGCGAATGTCTGCTTCGGCATCGGCGGTGTTACGGCCGACCACGTTGACCAGCAGGCGCTTGAACAGCTGCAGGGAAACGTCGAACTCGGAGGTGTCTTCCTGCAGGGCGATAAACGTATAACGCTTGAGCAGGGGGATCAGGTCGATAATGTCATCGGCCAGGTAGCGGTTGTTGGCAAAACGTTCCGTGGCCAGTTCGACAAAGCGGAAGGCCAGCTGGTGGGCGGCGGGCAGGTCATTGCCCTGATAGTACTGCTCCAGTTGCGGCAGCATTTCCACCATGTCCTCAATCTGGCCGGGCATCCAGTTGCTGGCGGCCTGGCCAGCCAGTCGCGACAGCAGCATGAACAGGAAGTCGTAAAGGTCGTGAACCTGCTCATCAGTGACGTCGCACACCCGTGCGCCCTTGCGCGGCTGCAACTCAATCAGGTGTTGCTTTTCCAACAAACGAAAGGCCTCTCGAAGTGAGTTAGTGCTCACATCGAGTTGCTTGGCCAGATCATTTTCCGGCAGGCGCGCCCCGGGTGCCAGGGTGCCGGTGATGATCTGCTCGGCCAGATGCTGGGCAATCTGTTCACTCAGGCTGACGGCTTTCAACGACATGAGAAAGGTCCTTTTCGACTTCGGCGGGAATTATCCTCCGTGGTCGATACTATGTCACTAAATGAGTTGTTTGACAATTCAAGAAATCATGGATAGCCTAACCGTCACATTGGAGACTGTTACTTTTGGCTTGAACTAGCGAGGTATGAGCCATGTTCGAGAGCATGAACGCTGACGTAATGCTAAAAATGAAAAAATACGGCTATCTGACGTTTTGGGCGCTGATGGTCCCGCTAGTGCCTTTTTCGGCCTACGTGGGTGTGGATAGTGGCACTCAGGACTACTGGGCGTGGTTCCTTTACGTCTTTATCTTCGGGATTATTCCGGTATTGGATTATCTGATCGGTAAAGACCCGACCAATCCCAGCGAAGATGTTCAGGTTCCCACCATGAGCGAGGAAATCTTCTATCGGGTGTCGGCCATTGCCATGGGCTTTGTGTGGATTGCGGTGCTGTTCTACGCCGGCCATATTTTCATGACCAATGACTATGGTTTGCTGGGCAAGATTGGCTGGATCGTGTCCATCGGCACGGTGGGTGGCATTATCGCCATTAACCTGGGCCATGAGCTGATCCACAAAGACCCGAAAGCCGAAAACTGGATGGGCGGTTTGCTGCTGTCTACAGTGACTTATGCGGGCTTCAAGGTGGAGCATGTGCGTGGCCACCATGTCCATGTATCCACGCCGGACGATGCGTCTTCCAGCCGCTACAACCAGAGCCTGTACAACTTTCTCCCCAAGGCGTTCGTGCATAACTTTATCAATGCCTGGAGCCTGGAAAAGAAGTACCTGGAGCGTAAGGGCAAGAAGAACATCAGTATCTATAACGAGCTGATCTGGTGGTACAGCATTTCTGCCTTGTTTGCGGTGACCTTCGGGTTGCTGTGGGGCTGGCAGGGTGTGGTGTTCTTCCTGGGCCAGAGCTTCTTTGCCGCACTGGCACTGGAAATCATCAACTATATTGAGCACTACGGTCTGCACCGTCGTGTGAACGAGAAAGGGCGTTTCGAGCGGGTGACCCCGGCGCACAGCTGGAACTCCAACTACCTGCTGACCAACCTGGCTCTGTTCCAGCTGCAGCGTCACAGTGATCACCACGCCTACGCCAAGCGTCGTTATCAGGTGCTGCGTCACTACGAGGAAAGTCCCCAGCTACCGGCAGGCTACGCCACCATGTATGTGCTGGCCCTGATCCCGCCGCTGTGGAAAAAAGTGATGAACCCGCGGGTGGAAGCCTACTACGAAGGCGAACTGGACCAGCTGTTCCGTGACAGCAAGCGAGTGAACAATATCGCGTAAAAGCAGTTAACAGTTAATAATTAAAAGTTAACAGCTAGAACAAGAAAGCCCCGGCATTGCCGGGGCTTTTTTATGGTCGCTAGCACGCTTTCAACGAAGTCGCTGTAGGAGCACCGTTCAGGGTGCGAACCGTGCGAAGCACGAGGCGGTAAGGCATGACAGGTTCTCCCCTCCTCGCGCTACTCCTTTACTTCACTGTTTCCAGAACATCGGCGTGAACAGTACCAGCAAGGTAAAGATTTCCAGGCGGCCTGCGACCATCAGGATAGTCATCATCCACTTGGCGCTGTCGGTGATGTTGGCGAAGCCGCCGCCCACCTGGCCGATCCCAACCCCCAGGTTGTTAAGGCTGGCCGCGACGGCGCTGACGGCGGTGGCCAGGTCCATGCCGGTCATGGTGAAAAGCAGGGTAAAGATCACCGAAATGGTGATGTAAACACCGACGAACCCCCACACGGCTTGTAGTACCCGGTCAGGAATCGACTGGCGGCCAAAACGCAGGGCGAATACACCGTTGGGGTAAATCAAGCGGCGCAGTTCGCGAATGCTGTGGTGGAAAACCAGTGCGGCGCGCACGGCTTTCATGCCGCCGCCGGTGGAACCGGCACAGCCGCCGATAAAGCTGGTAAAGACCAACAAAAACGGAATAAACCCCGGGAAGGCGGCGGCATTGGTGCTGGTCAGCCCGGTCCCGGTGCTGAATGAGGCGACCTGAAAGGCAGAGTGGCGAAGGGCGTCATCGAAGGTAAAGTCATAATGAAAGAACAGCAAGCCGGCGGTGATGATGGCGGTATAGATCAGGAAAAGACCGATGAAGAAACGAAATTCCGGATCCCGCAGGTAGGCAAACAGTGAGCGGCCACGCCACATGGCAAAGTGCAGGGCAAAGTTGAGCCCGCCGATCAAGATAAAGGCGGTGGCGGTCCAGTCGATCAGGGGGTTGTCCCAGTAAGCCATGGAAGCGTCATGGGTGGAAAAGCCGCCAGTGGATACGGTGCTGAAGCTGTGGCAGATGGCATCGAACATGGTCATGCCAAATGCCCAGTAGAGTAAGGCGCAAGCAATGGTAATGAACAGGTAGATAAACCACAGGGCCTTGGCGGTTTCCGCAATGCGTGGGGTGAGCTTGGCGTCTTTCATGGGGCCGGGGATTTCCGCCTTGTAGAGCTGCATGCCACCGATGCCGAGCATGGGCAGGATAGCCACGGCCAGTACCACTACACCCATGCCGCCCAGCCACTGCAGTTGCTGGCGGTAGAAGAGCACCGATTTGGGCAGAAAATCGATGCCGGATAAAATGGTGGCGCCGGTGGTGGTAAGCCCGGAGACGGATTCGAATACCGCATCGGTGAAGCCCACGGGGACGTCGTCACTGATGATCAGTGGCAGCGCGCCGATAACGCCGAGCACGGACCAGAACAGGGTGACTACCAGAAAGCCGTCACGGGTTTGCAGTTCGGTTTTGTTGCGGAAGAACGGCAGCCAAAGGCTTAAGCCCAGCGCCAGGGTAATGACGAAAGAAATCAGGAACGGGGTTTCGCTGCCTTCCTGATACCAGTAAGACACGGCCACCGGTGGCATCATGGTAAAGCTGAAAACCACCAGCAGCAGGCCGAGAATTTTTGAGATTAATGCGAAGTGCATGGTGCCTCCTCAGGAGAGGAGGCGCCGGACGCAGGGTGCCCGACGCCTGACGCTAAAAAGGTGCGCTTTGTTTTTTCTGTCGGGCGTCCTGCGTCCGGCATCTGGCGTCTCATCCTAAAAAAACGTAAAGCCCACCTGGAACAGTTTTTCCACGTCCCGGGTGCGGCGTTTGTCGATCAGGAACAGGATTACGTGGTCGTCCGGTTCGATCACCACATGGTCGTGGGCAATCAGCACTTTTTCGCCGCGCACGACTGCACCAATGGTGGTGCCTTCCGGTAGATCAATTTCATCGATGGCGCGCCCTACCACTTTGGACGACTTGGCGTCGCCATGGGCAATCGCTTCAATGGCTTCCGCTGCGCCCCGGCGCAGGGAATAAACGTTGACCACATCGCCCCGGCGCACATGGCTGAGCAGGCTGCCGATGGTGGATTGCTGGGGTGAAATGGCAATGTCGATGTCGTGGCCCTGCACCAGATCCACGTAGGCCGGATTGGAGATCAGCGTCATCACCTTGCGGGCGCCCAGCCGTTTGGCCAGCAAGGAGGCCATGATGTTGGCTTCGTCATCGTTGGTGAGCGCGCAGAACACATCGGTGTTTTCGATGTTGGCCTTGAGCAGTTCGTCCCGGTCGGTGGCCAGGCCTTGCAGCACCACGGTCTGATGCAGTTTCTCGCCCAGCCATTCCGCCCGTTTGGGCATGCGCTCCAGCACTTTGACGTTGTAACGATGCTGAATGGTCTTGGCCAGCCGGTAACCGATGTTGCCGCCGCCGGCGATCACGATGCGCTT
This sequence comes from Alcanivorax sp. HI0044, assembly GCF_001634945.1. Lineage (NCBI taxonomy): Bacteria > Pseudomonadati > Pseudomonadota > Gammaproteobacteria > Oceanospirillales > Alcanivoracaceae > Alcanivorax > Alcanivorax sp. HI0044. Next base: position 1,327 of record NZ_LWEZ01001119.1, on the reverse strand, counting down.
GTAGTTATGCTCCAGGCGGCGCAGCTCGCTCATGACCGCACGGATGTCGTTCTTGGCGGCGATGAAGAAGACTTCATCGTCGGCTTCGATCACGGTGTTGCCTTCCGGGATGATCGGTCGGCCACGGCGGAAAATAGCAGCGACGCGGGTATCCACGTTGGGCATGTGTTTGCGCAATTCACGCAGCTCGTTGCCCACCAGCGGCCCACCGTAATAGGCGCGCACTGCCACCAGCTGTACCCGGCCACCGGCGAAGTTCACCACCTGCAGGGCGCCAGGATGTTCAATCAGGCGCTTGATGTAGTCAGTCACTACCTGTTCAGGGCTGATGATCACATCAATGGGCAGGGCGTTTTCGTTGAACAGTTTTTCCGAGCGGCTGGTGTAGTGGGCGGTGCGAATGCGGGCGATCTTGGAGGGGGTGCGGAACAGGGAGTAAGCCACCTGACAGGCGATCATGTTGACCTCGTCAGAGTTGGTCACCGCGATCAGCATGTCCGCGTCTTCGGCGCCGGCTTCCTTGAGTACTGCCGGGTAGCAGCCCATGCCGCGCACGGTGCCGATATCCAGGCGGTCACCCAGCTCGCGCAGGCGCTCATCATCGGTGTCGATGACCGTGATGTCGTTGCGTTCATTGGCCAGGTTTTCGGCCAGAGTGCCGCCCACCTGGCCGGCACCGAGAATAATGATTTTCATGAACTGAGTCGGGCCCCCGATTCTTTACGCAGGCAAGCCAGGTAGAAACCGTCCGGACCGTGTTGTTCCGGGAACAGCTGCCACCCTGCGTCCACCATTGTGGCCCCTTCCGGCCGTGGCGTCACATCCCGGGCCTGCGGCTGGCGTTGCAGGAAGTCACGAACCTGATGGTCGTTCTCGTCGCGCAGCACCGAACAGGTGGCATACACCAGCATGCCGCCGGGATTGAGCAGCGGCCATAGTGCATCCAGCATGCGTGCTTGTAAATCAACCAGTGCGGGAATGTCCGAGGCTTTGCGGTGCCATTTCACATCGGGTTGGCGGCGCAGGATGCCGGTGGCGGAGCAGGGTGCGTCCAGCAGGATGGCATCGAAGGGGGTGCCGTCCCACCAGGATTGCGGGTCGCTGGCGTCGCCTTGCAGCAGGGTGACGTCGGTGCCCAGTCGCGCCAGGTTCTCGCGGATGCGGGCCAGTCGCTTGCCTTCCAGCTCCAGGGCGGTGAGGTCTGTGGCGGGGAATTTCTCGCGCAGCTGCCCGGTTTTGCCGCCGGGGGCGGCGCAGGCGTCCAGAATGCGGCCGTTGGCCGGGGCCTGCAGCAATTCGGCGGGCAGTTGGGCGGCTTCGTCCTGCA
>NZ_LWEZ01001118.1:0-14962 GCF_001634945.1 Alcanivorax sp. HI0044 | reverse complement strand
GGCATTGAAAGCCGTCACCATTTGCCTCATAACAACAGGTGAAGCACTTGGTCATTGTCCAACCGTTTATTCCAACCCCCCTCAGGAGGACACGCGATGGATATGCATAAAATGACACCCTGGAACTGGCTTCGTCAGGAGAGCAACCGCGAGCGACCTCTCCCGCAACGGCAACCCGGCCACCCCTTGTTGCGCTGGGAACGGGAGTTCGACAACTGGTTCGAACAAATGCTTGGCGACATGGCCTGGACGACCCCGGCGCCACACGCCCAACCAAACGCGCCCTTGCGCCCCAACCTGGATATTCTGGAGCGCGACGACCACTACCTGATTACTGCGGAATTACCCGGCGTGGAGAAATCCGATCTGAATGTGACGCTGGACAACAACATGTTGCTGATCAGCGGCAGCAAAATCCCCATCCAGGAAAATGACCGCGACGGCTACCATTATAGTGAGCGCCGTTTCGGGCCCTTCCAGCGCATGCTGACATTGCCGGCCGATGCGGATGCCGAGCAGATGAACGCCGTCTTCCACAACGGGGTACTGTCGCTCAACATCCCTCGCCATGAACACCATCATCAAGGCAGCCGACGTATCGAGATTCATTGATTGAGGAGACGCAACAGGCTGCACGCTTCAAGCAACATCACGAAGAACCGGTGTTTCTCTATTGACGTCACGGCCCGCGCTCCATACCTGGGCGCGGAGTCGTGAGATGCGCCGCTACTATCAACGGTTTCACGGCCTAATCACGGTGCAACACGGGTACTCTATAAAGTATAGAAAGCCACGGAGAACCCGGAGATGCGCCTGTACTTACTCACTCCCAGAAACGGGGGCAACAAAGCCGCCAACACGCGGCAACGTCATCACCTTCTGGCCGGCGCTGTCTGCGCCATGGCGCTGGGCTTTGCGACGCCCCTCCACGCGGAGAACAGCGCCGTTCTGCGTTTTGATACACCACTGGCGATTACCGACAATGCCGACTTTGATCGGGATAACCCGCTGGAACCGGACAGCAGCAGCTTTATCCTGCTGGACGCCAGCAGCCTGAGCAGTGATAGCGGTGAGCGGTGGGCGCTGGTGTCACTGCGAAACGATGCCGGCGGCCAACGCATTCTGCGTGACGACTATCTGGTGGCGGAATTCGCCAACGGTGACCGCCGCCACGCCAGCAACCTGGAAGGCTCTTTCGCCGCCGCAGAGCAACAGCGCAAGATGGTTTTTTTCGGGTACCACCGCTTTCCCATCCTGCGCGTATTCACACAGCAATAATTGGGCTTATGGCTCTACGTTTGCCACAGGCTTGCAGGGAAGAGTGCCCTTATAGCGAAGAGCATGACGCCAAAGGCCTGATGCCAGACAAACCCAAACCGGCCACCACGCCTGTGCTGCATTACCAACACATTTTCAGGAAGTGGCCGCCGCTTTTTTAGATTTTAAGCGTCAACCGTCAGGCTTTGGGCATTGGGCATTGGGCATTGGGCGTTCCATGCTATTTAGCCGGAATCAGCAAACTCTCCAGCGGCTGGCGGTCCGGGCGGAATTGGTTAATGGTTTCATCCGCTTCATAACCCAGCGACAGGCCGCACAATAACTTGTACTGACCGGGCAACTGGAAATGCTGTTCCAGCGGCGATCGCCACAATGCCAGCGCCCCCTGGGCACAGGTTCCCAACCCCTCGTCCGTGGCCGCCAGCATCAGACTCTGTAAAAAAATACCCGCATCCAGCGCGCTGTAAACGCCCAGACCTTCGTGAACAAAAATAAACAACGCCACCGGCGCATCAAAAAAACGAAAATTCGCCGCCATCTGCTCGTGGCGAGCCTGCTTGTCTTCCCGTCCGATACCCAGCAACTTGTACAAGCCATGGCCGGTGGCGACCCGTCGTGGCTGCAGGTCTTCCGGGTACTTCACCACCGGTCGGTAATCGCCATCCGGCATCCCTTTTTTCGTCAACAGCGCCTTGAGCTTTTTCACCATGGGCGCCCGTTGAAGCGCCATCAGTTGATCAAACCGCTCCGGCAATTCGCGGCGCAGACTTTCCAGCACTTCGCCGCGGGCCACAGCGATCTGGTACGGCTGGGTATTGGACCAGCTTGGCGCCCTGCTGGCCCGGGCCAGCAACCCGTTCAGCATCTCATCGCTCACCGGCTGGTCGGTAAATGCCCGCACACTATGGCGTCGAGCCATTACATCCTGAAATTCCATACTCTCAACCTGTTGTGAGTTTAGCGTTTACTGTGCCAGAGACTTACAATGCGCAGCCATGACCAAGACCATCGATAACCTGCAACGTCGCGCCAACTTTTCCCGCTGTCGGCAATACCGCTATGCCCTGTGGCGCCAGTGGGGTGAAGGCGATGACTTCATGCTGCTGATTGGCCTGAACCCCTCCACCGCCGATCACCGCCAGGACGATCCCACCATCCGCCGCTGCATGGGCTTTGCCCGTGATTGGGGCTATTCCGGCCTGTGTGTGGCCAATCTGTTCGCCTACCGGGCCACCTACCCACAGGACCTGTTCGCCACTGCTGACCCGGTGGGCCCGAAGAATGACCAGTGGCTGCGCCGGCTGGCACGACAGGCAGACCTGGTGGTCGCCGCCTGGGGCAATCACGGCCGCTTCAATGACCGTGCCTTGCAGGTGACGCCGCAACTGCCTGCCATGCACTGCATTCGCCTGAACAGCTCCGGGGAACCGGCGCATCCACTGTATCTCCCCAAGCATCTCACCGCCCAGCCCTGGGATGGCTACGCCACCTTGTCCTGACCTTCACCTTGAACAAGCGACAATAGGCACAAAGTACCGGCCGGGATTAACAATGTGAGCACACGTCTGGAAAAGAACATCCGTCGTGCCAAAGGGCTGTCCTACGCTGGACTCATTCCCTTTTATGGCTTGGCGGGCCTGTCCTGGATTGCCGAGACGGGTAACTGGGCCCTGCATGCGCTCGCCACCTACGCCGCCATCGTCATTACCTTCCTCGGGGCCATTCACTGGGGTCGCGCCCTGGACAAGATGGCCGACAGTAATCAATACCCCACCCTGTTGTTTGGCTTGATGCCTGCCCTGCTGGGCTGGTTTGCCCTGTTGCTTCCTCTGGAGTTGGCGCTGCCCATGCTCGCCGCCGGGCTCATGTACGTATGGGGCACAGAACAGATGGTGTTCAACGAGACCCTGCCCACCTGGTACCGACATCTGCGCCACCAGCTCACCGCCGCTGCGGTCATCGCCGTATTGATCGGCTGGGCCGCCACCATGTTCTGGATGCTGTGAGCTACGCCCGCCCCGGAACAACTTTCCTTTTTTTACAAAGCAGCAGACCATCATGACGGCCCAACCGTGGCCCGAGCAGTCTGCCCCCGCTACACTACGGACTCGTCACAGGGAGATTCGGGTATATGAAACACCAATGGCTACGGCACGCCACCTTTACACTGGGATTACTACTTTTCTCTTTTTCGGCCTTGGCCGCCCCGGATTCCAACCCAACGCCTCCTCTCGTCAACACCGCGAACCAATCCCCTAATTACCACGACGATATTCGCCCGATCTTCGAGAACAAGTGCCTGGCCTGCCACGGCTGCTACGACGCGCCATGCCAGTTGAAACTGGAAGCAGTAGAAGGGCTGGACCGGGGCGCCAGCAAACAGAACGTCTATAACGGCGGCCGCAAGCACACCGTCGACCCTACCCGCTTGTTTCAGGATGCCCAAACCACCGCACAATGGCGTGACAGGGGGTTCTACTCGGTGATCGACAGCACCTCCGGCATGCAGGCGTCCCTGCTGTATCAAATGCTCGCGTTGGGCAAGAAACACACCTTCAACCCCAATGAAAAGCTGCCCGACGATATCGCCCTGGGGCTGAGCCGGCAGAACGAATGCCCCGCCCCGGATGAATTCGACGACTACGCTGACGACCACCCCATGGAAGGGATGCCGCTGGCCGTGACCGGCCTCACCGACAGCGAATTTGCCACCATCGCCCAGTGGCTGAAGCAAGGCGCCAGTTTCAAACCGGAAGTGATTACCCCCACCGCTGAAGAGCAGCAGCTGATTGACAGCTGGGAAACCTTTCTCAACCAGAGCGACCCGAAACACCAGCTGGTGGCGCGCTGGCTATACGAGCATCTGTTTCTTGCCCATCTGTATCTGGATAAAGGCGAAGACAGCAAGCCGGCCCATTTCTTCCAGCTTCACCGCTCCAGCACGCCCCCCGGCGAGCCGATCAAGCGGGTTGCCACCGACCGACCCAATCAAATGCCCCCGGAGAACTTCTGGTACCGCATTACCCCGGTCCGCGGCACCCTGGTGCACAAAACCCATATCACCTTTGGCCTCACCAAAGACAAGCTGGCGCGTACCCGGAAACAGTTTTTCAGCACCGACTGGGAAGTCAAAGAACTGCCCGGCTATGGCTATGAACAACGCGCCAACCCCTTCGTCACTTTTGCCGATATTCCTGCCCGCGCCCGCTACCAGTTTATGCTGGATGAAGCCGAATATTTTGTGCGTACCTTTATTCGCGGCCCGGTTTGCCGCGGCCAGGTGGCCACCGATGTGATCCGCGACCATTTCTGGGCGGTATTTCAGGATCCGGACCAGGACCTCTATATCACCGATGAAAATTACCGCGCCCAAGTCAGCGACTTGCTGGGCCTGCCAGGCCAGGATGACGACCTGCTGGCCCTCGGCTCCGAATGGCTGAAATACAGCGGCAAACGCAACGACTACCTCAAAGCCCGCAAACAGGCTTACGGGACGGGAGAACCACAGGGTCCGGGCTGGGGCTCCCTGTGGGATGGTGACGGCGATAACCGCAATGCGCTACTGACCATCTTCCGGCACCACGATAACGCCTCGGTACGTAAAGGGCTGATTGGTGACCTGCCACTGACCACCTGGGTCATGGACTATCCGCTGTTCGAACGCAGTTATTACAACCTGGTGGTTAATTTCAATGTGTTCGGGTCTGTCTCCCATCAGGCACAAACTCGCCTCTACTTTGACCTGATCCGCAACGGCGCGGAACAAAACACTCTCCGTTACCTCCCGGCAGAGCTGCGCCAAAGTGTACTGGCCAACTGGTATCAGAACACCGGCAAACTGCGCCTGGCAGTCAGTTACGAATCCGTGGACACCACCCTGCCCACTGATATTCCATTCGACACCAGCACCCCCATGAACGAGTTCAACGACAAGCTGCTGACGCGCTTTACTGAACTGAACGCCCGGCCAGACCCGATCAACCGCTGTGATGGAGAGCATTGTCAGCGTGCTGATGTGTCTGCCTGGAAACAGCAGGCCGACCACACCCTCAGTGCCATCTCTTCACGTCGTGCCGCCAACCTGCCGGTGGTGAACTTTATGCCGGAAGTCAGCATGGTGCATGTGCGGGGCAATCAGGGGGAGCAGGAAATCTACTCTCTGTTCCGTAACCGGGCCCATAGCAACGTGGCGTTCATGATGGGGGAATCCCTGCGTTACCAGCCGCCCCTGGATACCCTGACCCTGTATCCCGGCGTGCTGGCCAGCTACCCCAACTTCATGTTCCTGGTGCAGGACGACCAATTACAGGCGTTCGTCAGCCAGATGGAAGCAGTGAAGACGCAAGAAGACTTCACCAAAGTGGTCGACGCCTACGGCATCCGCCGCACCCACCCGGCGTTTTGGCAATACTTCCACGCACTGGACCAGTATCTGCAAGAGCACGAGCCAACCCAGGCCGGCATTCTCGATATGAACCGGTACGAAAACCTTTGAACAATTAGCAGCAGGTAACGCGGGAGGAATGGGTGCCCTGACGCAGCCATCCTGCCCGCGGAGACTGGTTGAAAGTTCAAACTGAAAAGTTGAAAAGGAACATCAACAAGCTCCCCCTCGCCCTTTTCCCAAAGCAGCGTCGCTGGTAGCGCGATAAACCTCCCATACGCTCTAAGTCCGACAATGGCTAGGTCTGTGGCGCCAGGACGGTTGCTACTATGCCCGACCTGTCAGTCACACTGGTCAATGTGACCGTCGCTCACCTCTCCATAATCGAATGCAATCCATAGACATAACAATGAGGTTCCATCATGGCGAAAGATGCAGTGGGTTATGCGCTGACCGCGCTTAACCGCCTGGCCAGCTCGGAGATGCTCGACAAGATGGGCATGCGTAAAAGCGTTGAGCGGCTTGCCTACAGCCTGACCAAAGGCGGCTTCCAGGTACTGACCACCACCGCCCGTGCATTCAAGTCCGGTAACGCAGGCAACAAACCCGAGCGCCTTACCGCCCCCGGCCATACCCGTGACCTGTTCGATCTTGGCGTCACCGACGAACAACAGATGATCCGCGACAGCGTGCAGGGCTTTGCCACCAACGTACTGCGCGAACAGGCCGAACACGCTGACGCCGCACAGCAGACCAGCGAAGACGTGATTGCCCAGGCATTGGAACTGGGACTGAATTTCTTCGCGGTTCCGGAATCCCTGGGCGGCGCCGCCACCGAGAAATCCACCGTTACCAGCATGCTGCTGGCAGAAGATCTGGCCCGTGGCGACATGGGCCAGGCCGTCGCGATTCTTGCCCCCATGGGGGTCGCCAATGCGCTGACCCAGTGGGGCACCGCTCAGCAGCAGGACAAATACCTGAGCAGCTTCGCCGAAGAGAATCCGCCCAAAGCCGCCATTGCGGTGTGCGAACCGCGCCCGTTGTTCGACCCCATGGCGCTGGCCACCACCGCCCGCAAGGACGGTAACGACTACGTTCTCAACGGCGAAAAATCCCTGGTGCCACTGGCGGCCGAAGCGGAAATTTTCCTGGTTGCCGCACAAACAGACACCGGCCCCGCGGTGTTTATCGTGGAAGGCGGCACCGACGGACTCACCGCCGGAGAGGATCCCGCCATGGGCATCCGCGCCAGCGGTCAGCGCCCGCTGAAACTGGATAACGTGCGCATCCCGGCGGACAACCGCCTGGGTAATGGCGATTTTGATTATCGCGCTTTCGTGGACCTGGGCACCCTGGCCTGGTGCGCCATGGCCATTGGCACCAGCCAGGCGGTGCTCGACTACGTTGGCCCCTACTGCAACGAGCGCACCGCTTTTGGTGAACCCATCAGCCATCGCCAGTCCGTGGCGTTCATGATTGCCGATATGGCCATCGAACTGGATGCCATGCGCATGCTCACCTACCGCGCGGCCAGCCGTGCCGAACAGGGCAAAAGCTTCCAGCGCGAAGCGCACCTGGCCCGCACCCTGGTGAAGGATAAAGCCATGAAAATCGGCACCGACGGCGTGCAGCTGCTCGGTGGCCATGGCTTTACCAAAGAGTACCCGGTGGAACGCTGGTATCGGGATCTGCGTGCTGTGGGCGTCGCCTTCGGCGGCCTGCACCTGTAAGGAGGGAGACAACCATGAATATCGAGATTCCCAAGAAGTTCAAACCCCTGATCAACAACGCCTATCAGGTAGCACAAAGCACCCTGCGCCCGCTGTCGCGCAAATACGATCGTGGTGAGCACGAATACCCGAAAGAGCTGGATATGCTCGCCTCGGTGCTGGATGGCTTCAACGAAGGCGACCCGGCCAACTCCGCCGGCGCCGCCACCACCGGCAGCGGCAAGGTGCAGGACGACGGCAGCGTAAAAAATGGCGCCAACATGGGCGTTTGCCTGGGCGCCATGGAAATGTGCTACGGCGATACCGGCTTCCTGTTGGCCATGCCCCGCCAGGGCCTGGGTAACGCCGCCATTGCGGCCGTAGCCAACGACGAACAGCTGGAACGCTTCAAGGGCAAGTGGGCCGCCATGGCCATCACCGAACCGGGCTGTGGCTCCGACTCCGCTGCCATCCGCACCACTGCCAAACAAGATGGCGATCACTACATCCTCAACGGCGAAAAAATCTTCGTCACTTCCGGCGAACGGGCCGACTGCGTAGTGGTCTGGGCCAGCCTGGATCCGAAACTGGGTCGCGCTGCCATCAAGTCGTTCGTGGTGGACTGGGGCACCCCGGGCATGGAACTGGCACGGCTGGAGAAGAAGCTGGGCATCCGCGCCTCCGACACCGCCGCCATCAACTTCGTGGACTGCCGGGTACCGGCAGAAAACCTGCTGGGCAGCCCGGAGATTGACACCAAGAAAGGCTTCGCCGGTGTCATGGAGACGTTTGATAACACCCGCCCGCTGGTGGCCGCCATGGCCATTGGTTGCGCCAAAGCCTCCCTGGAGCGCATCAAGGAGTTGCTCAAAGACAGCATCACCTATGACTACGGCAAACCCGTGGACAACTGCTCTGCGGTGGAAGCGGAAATCTACAAGATGGAAGCGGACTGGGAAGCCGCCTACTGGCTGGCGGTAAAAGCCGCCTGGATGGCCGACAACAAGAAAGCCAACACCCTGGAAGCCTCCATCTCCAAGGCCAAGGCCGGCCGGGTCGGTAACACCATCACCCTGCGTTGTGTGGAACTGGCCGGCAGCCTGGGCTACACCGAAGACGAGTTACTGGAAAAATGGGCCCGTGATTCAAAGATTCTGGATATCTTTGAAGGCACCCAACAGATCCAGCAACTGGTTATTGCCCGTCGCGTGCTGGGGCTTAGCTCCAAGGAACTGAAGTAACGCCTTAGGCATTTTGCCGACGAATGAAAGAAGCCGTTTCTGAGTACTCAGAAGCGGCTTTTTTCATCGCTGACAACACACCACAACCGCCCCATACCGAATGACGCCGTTCAGGCCAATTCGCCCTATACAGCACCAGTATCTCAGTCTTATTCCCTACTGCACAAAGAGCCATAACGATGATGTTGCAGTGCCATCATGTATGCCAATATCCAATCAGATGGAACGCAATAAAAACACAACACCGGGTTACAGCTTTACCGCGATTAGACAACAGGTTCACCCGCGGCGGGGCAGTAAAGTGAAAGGTAGAAGGTGGAGTGGGACAATAAAAAAGGAAGGGATCCATATGTCAGCATTCAAATACACCATAATGGGTGCCGGACTGGCCGGATGCATGATGCTGGGCAACGCCGCCCATGCCAATCAGCAAGCCACGGTCATTATCAGCCAGAGCTGCGACTACATGCTGCTGAACTCCAGCAAGGGCATGGTGTTGGTCAAACAGCTGGATGGCATCACACCCCAGGAAGGGGATACCCTGCTCGGCGAATTCACCGCCGGGGATTTCAGCAACCTGCAAAACAATCGCAACAAGGATTCCATGCAGGTCTGGGTCGATACGGTTGATCCACACAGCAGCAAGGCGCTGAGCCAGTACGGCCGCTACTGCACTTGATAAGAAACGCAACACGGGACACGCTGCAAGCTGAAACGCGGGCCGGGTACGGTGTCACGCGATAACCGCCATGCCCGCGGGTTCAGTTGAACGTTCAAAGTGAAACGTTGAAAAGGAACGTCAGGGAATTTTCCGCCTTCCCTCTCTTTTTTCGTAGCTCGTAGCTCACCCTCATCTCATCACAAAGCCTGCGAACAGCACGGCGAAACCACCCACTTCCGCCGCGATCAGCGCGAGCATAAATACCGTCATGGCCGCCTGCGGTACCGTGGCCGAGCCCATGCTGTGTGGCTTTTGCAGTTGGTTGCGGGTGTCTTTAAGCATGCCGTGCAGAATATAACTGCCGATCGCCAGCGCGAAGAAAATCAGACAGGCCAGCACCGCCAGGGTGTTCACCCAGTCGTCCCAAACGCTGAGCAAGGCAAAGCGCTCCAGCACCAGGCATGCAAAGGCATACATCAAGCTGGCACGGTGGGCGATGTCCACATAGTAATGCGCCCGGGCTTTCTCACTATTGGCCACCTGCACATACTTCCAGGCGCCGGTCAGCAAGCCGACCAGAAAAAAGATGCCACAGCCCCAAAGCGCCCATTGATCCGCTGTCATTCCCTGCCCCTGTATTCGGTGTTAATTACATTTCAAAAAAGTGTGCCAACCGTTCCTGCATCATTGGCTCCGCATGGCAGAAGCGGCGGCGCCCTTCACGCTCCACACGGATCAGCCCCGCCTCCGACAGCTCCCGAACATGGTGGGACACTGTCGGTGCGCCAATATTGAGCCGCTGCATAAAATCCCCAAACGCACAGCCGGCAGGCACCTTGGCCAGATCCGCCTGACCATGCTGGCGACAGTGATCCACAATTACCTGGTATATGCGCAACCGATTGGGGTTGGACAGCGCACGAAAGGCTGCAGCAAGCTGCTCCGCCGTCACAGTGTCTTTCTGTGCCAAAACCGGCACCTCCCGGGAAAATAGTTTGACGGTCATAAAACTAACTTATAGTTTGATCCTCATCAAACTATATCGTTGCGGCATTTCTTGTCGCCACTGTTCGTCGCCATCGGAGGAGACACTGTGAACCACGCTGATATTCTCGGCCAGACCCTGGCATTGCCCTGCGGAATCACCCTGCCCAACCGTTTCGGCAAATCGGCCATGAGCGAAGCACTCGGCACCATCGACAACCATGTAACCCCGAAACTGGAACGGCTGTACGGCCGCTGGGCCCAGGGCGGCACCGGCCTGGTGATTACCGGGAATATCATGATCGACCGACGCCACACCGGCGAGCCGAACAACGTGGTCGTGGAGGATGAGCGTGACATGCCATTGCTGAAACGCTGGGCGGAGGCCGGCAAGTCCCGGGGCGGGGCGATCTGGGTACAGCTCAACCATCCCGGCAAGCAGATTCCCCGTATGCTGGCCAGCGGCGACACCCTTGCCCCCTCAGCCGTGCCCTTTGGCAAGGAACTGAAAAGCGCGTTCAAGACACCCCGAGCGCTGAGCGAAGAGGAAATTCAGGAGATCATCCAGCGGTTCGCCACCAGCGCCCGTATCTGCCAGAAAGCCGGTTTCACCGGTGTGCAAATTCATGGCGCCCACGGCTATCTGGTCAGCCAGTTTCTCTCCGGACATCACAACCGCCGCACCGATCAATGGGGCGGTTCACTGGCAAACCGCATGCGTTTCCCGCTGGAAATTTACCGGGCTATCCGTCAGGCCGTTGGCGATGATTACCCTGTCAGCATCAAACTCAATTCCGCCGATTTCCAACGGGGCGGTTTTAGCGAAGAAGAATCCATGACCGTGGCCGAAACACTGGCCAGCGAGGGTCTCGATCTGCTGGAAATTTCCGGGGGCAACTACGAGAACCCGGCCATGGCCGGTGCCAAGGGCGTACGGGAAAGTACCGCCAACCGGGAAGCCTACTTCCTGGATTACGCCAACGAAATCCGCAAGCGGGTTTCCATTCCGTTGATGGTTACCGGCGGCTTCCGCTCGGCCAAAGCCATGGCGCAAGCCGTGGACAGCGGTGCCACCGATATCATCGGCATCGCCCGCCCCCTGGCCGTGGAACCGGATCTTCCCAACGCCATCCTGGCGGGCCAGAGTGGCGTTGTCAGCCGCGTTACCCCGCGCAAAACCGGTATCAAGACCATCGACAACATGGCCATGATGGAAGTGTCCTGGTTCTCCCGCCAGCTGCATCGCATGGGCACAGGCAAAGACCCAAAGCCGGACGAGAGCGTACTGCTCGCCCTGTTCAAGGTTATCGCCACCATGGGTGTCGGCAGCTTTAAGACCCGCCGTCTGCGGGCGAATAACTGACAGACAACAGCTTCGAGTTTCGAGTTTCGAGTTTCGAGTTTCGAGTTTCGAGTTTCGAGTTTCGCATAAATGGTGACGCCCTCTGCAGTCACCGAAACAAAAAAGCCCCGACGTGAGCCGGGGCTTTTTTGTTTTTCTCGTTGCTAGCCGCTAGAAGCCAGGGATCCTCTGCTTTACAACTTCGCTGCCACTTCCGCGCCCTGCTTGATCGCGCGTTTGGCATCCAGCTCGGCCGCCAGATGCGCGCCACCAATCAGGTGGAAGTTCTTGCCGTCTTCCTTGTACAGCTCACGCAGGGATTCCTGCCCGGCACAGAGAATCACGTTATCCACGTCAAGCACCCGGCTTTCTTCACCCATCTTGATATGCAGGCCCGCATCATCAATTTTTTCGTAGCTGCAGTTTTTCAGCATTTCCACGTTGCGGGACTTGAGCGTGGCGCGGTGTACCCAGCCGGAGGTTTTGCCCAGATCCTTGCCCAGCGGGGTCGGTTTGCGCTGCAGCAAGGTGATCTGGCGAGCCGGTTTTTCCGGTGCCGCTTTCACCAGGCCACCGGGGGTGTCACCCGCCATATCCACGCCCCACTCTTTCATCCACTCCGGTAATGGCTGCTCGCCTTCGCGGGGATGTTCAGCCAGAAACTCGGACACATCGAAGCCAATACCACCGGCACCAATGACCGCCACTTTCTCACCCACCTGGGCGTTGCCACGCAGCACGTCCACGTAAGACAACACCTTGGGATGATCCACACCGGGGATGCCCGGGGTACGCGGAACCACACCCGTAGCAATCACGATTTCGTCAAAGCCCGCCGCTTCCAGATCGGCAATTTCAACGCGCGTATTCAGCTTCATGGTAACGCCGGTGCTTTCCAGTTTTTTGCTGAAATAGCGAATGGTGTTGTGAAACTCTTCCTTGCCGGGCACTACCTTGGCCATATTAAACTGACCACCAATTTCCCCCGCCTGATCAAACAGGGTCACCGCATGGCCTCGCTCTGCCGCCACCGTGGCACAGGACAAGCCCGCCGGGCCGGCACCAACGACCGCCACTTTTTTCGGCTTGGCCGTTTTCAGGTACAACAACTCGGTCTCGTGACAAGCACGGGGATTGACCAGACAGGACGCCCGCTTGAGCTGGAAGGTATGGTCCAGGCACGCCTGGTTACAGGCGATACAGGTGTTGATCTCATCCGCCTTGCCCTGCTCGGTTTTCTTCACGAAATCCGGGTCCGCCAGCAACGGGCGCGCCATGGAGACCGCATCCGCCTGGCCAGCGACCAGAATGGCTTCTGCCACGTCCGGATCGTTAATGCGGTTGGAGGCCACCACGGGAATGGAAACCACGTCTTTCACCTGGCGGGTGGCGTCCACAAAGGCGGCTCTGGGCACAGAGGTCACGATGGTGGGCACACGCGCTTCGTGCCAGCCAATCCCGGAATTGATCAGGCTGGCGCCCGCCGCTTCCACTTCTTTGGCCAGCGCCAGAACCTCTTCACGGGTGGCCCCGTCCGGCACCAGATCAACCACGGAAAGGCGAAACATGACGATGAAATCATCGCCGCAACGCTTGCGCACTTCGCGAACGATTTCCACCGGGAAGCGACGGCGGTTTTCGGCACTGCCACCGTATTTGTCTTTACGCTTGTTGGTTCGCGACGCGGTGAACTGGTTGATCAGGTAGCCCTCGGACCCCATGATCTCCACACCGTCGTAGCCGGCTTTCTTGGCCAGCCATGCCGTGTGGGCAAAATCCTTCACCGTCTGCTCCACTTCCTTGGTGGACATGGCCTTGGGCTTGAAGGGGTTGATCGGGCTCTTGATCGCAGAAGCCGAACGGGAGAAGGGGTGATAGCTGTAACGCCCGGCATGGAGGATCTGCAGAGCAATCTTGCCGCCTTCCTGGTGCACCGCATCGGTCACCTTGCGGTGGTTACGCACATCCAGGCGGCTGTTAAACAGGCCGGCAAAGGGATAGAACCAGGCCTTCTTGTTGGGGTTGAAGCCACCGGTTACGATCAAGCCAACACCACCGCGGGCCCGCTCGGCAAAGTAGGCCGCCAGCTTGGGGAACTGCCAGAAGCGGTCTTCCAGACCGGTATGCATGGACCCCATAATCACCCGGTTCTTGATCTGGGTATGCCCCAGATCCAGCGGAGAAAGCAGGTTGGAATAGCGGTTGGCTGTCATGGTGTTGTCTCCCAAGGCATCTGCACCACAGATGGCTACGCGTTGATTAATCTGGACAGCGTCAAGTTAAGGGGTTATTTTGACAGTGTCAAGATTGAAATAGACGCAACAGGCTTCACACGACACGCCACCACGCAAAAGGCAGGAGACTCATGGCACAGACCGGCCGCTATCATCACGGCGACCTGCACGATACCTTGCTGCAGGAAGCCAACACTCTGCTCAGCGAGCAAGGCGTTGAGGGTTTATCCTTGCGCAAGCTGGCCGAGCGGGCGGGGGTATCCCGTACCGCGCCCTATCACCACTTCCGTGACAAGAACGCCCTGCTCTGCGCCCTGGCCACCCAGGCATTCAGCCAGCTGGACGAGATGATCAACCGTCAGCTGCAAGCAACGGGCTCACAGGAAAGCATTCAAAATTTTGTCCGGGAATATCTGCGCTTTGCCACCGAGAACCCGGAACAGTACGAACTGATGTTCGGGCGCACTATCTGGAAAGGCGGCGAGCCCACCGATGAACTCAAAACCATCGCCTATCGCAGCTTCCGTCACTATGCCGAGCGACTGGCAACGCTGCTGGCGGGCCGCCTGCCGGCGAGAACCGATTCCCTGCGCGTGGCCCAGGCCAGCTGGGCCACCGTCCACGGCCTGTGCCGGCTGCTGATTGATGGCATTTACGTGAACCGGGAAGATATCGAGACCGTCAGCGAGCAGTCCATTGCCCTGATCATGGCCGCCCTGTCACAGCCTTCCTCCTGACCCTGCGGGCCCGCCCCATAACCGCGACGCCACAAATGAGTGGAACGGTCATGTCCTGCCCGGGCGTGATTGGCTAGCCTGACTGAATCGTCAGGGAGGCTGCCATGAAATCCATTCCAACATTTTGCCGGGTCTGTGAACCCTCCTGCGCACTGATTGCCCAGGTCGACGACGGCAAAGTCACCCGCCTGCAACCGGACAAGGCCCACCCTGTCAGCAAAGGTTTTGCCTGCCACAAGGGCATTAACTACCTGGCCATCCACCAGGACCCGGATCGCCTCGATCAGCCCCAGGTACGGCAAGGCAGCCGCCGGCCCGGTGAAGGCCAATGGCAACCCCGGGACTGGGACAGTGCGATAACAGACATCGGCACCGCTCTCACCCGGATCCAC
>NZ_LWEZ01001117.1:0-7672 GCF_001634945.1 Alcanivorax sp. HI0044 | reverse complement strand
GATTCGCCTGCGTTTGGGGGGGGGGATTTTGCTGGAAACCCCGCGCCGTGAATTGCAGCGTATCTGGGCGGAAACCAGTTATCAGGTGCAGTCCCTGCGGGATAACCCGGATTGTGCCCGTCAGGAATTTGATGCGATTCCGCACAGCAATGGTCCGGGCCTGAATGTGCGGCTGACCTTTGATATGACGGAAAACCCGGCGGCGCCGTTCATCAATACTGGCAACAAACCGCAAATGGCCATCCTGCGCGAGCAGGGCGTTAATGGTCAGACAGAAATGGCGGCGGCGTTTGATCGCGTCGGCTTCTCCGCCGTTGATGTGCACATGAGTGATTTGCTCGAAGGCCGTGTGAAGCTGGATGACTTCAAGGGGCTGGTGGCCTGTGGCGGTTTCTCCTACGGGGACGTGCTGGGTGCCGGCGGTGGCTGGGCCAAGACCGTGCTCTATAACGACGCAATGCGCGAAGCGTTTAACCGTTTCTTCTTCCGTGAAGACACCTTTGCGCTGGGGGTCTGTAACGGCTGCCAGATGCTGTCGCATTTGAAAGACCTGATTCCCGGGGCGGAACACTGGCCGCGTTTTGTGCGTAACCTGTCTGAGCAGTTCGAGGCGCGTACTTCTCTGGTGGAAGTGCAGGATTCCCCGTCCATCTTGTTGAAAGACATGGCTGGCACGCGCATTCCGATTGCCGTGGCTCATGGGGAAGGCCGTGTGGAGCTGGCGGATGACGCCCTGAATCGCAATATCGAGCAACGCCTGGTGAGCCTGCGCTATGTGGACGGCCTGGGTAACCCGGCCGAACAGTACCCGGCCAACCCTAATGGTTCTCCGCAGGGGGTAACCGGCTTTACCACCACTGACGGGCGCGTCACCATCATGATGCCGCACCCGGAGCGGGTGTTCCGGGTGCTGCAGAACAGCTGGATTCCGGACGACTGGCGTGGTCACGAGAATGGTCCCTGGTTGCGGATGTTTGCCAACGCCCGCAAATGGGTGGGTTAAAAGCAGTGGATAGTTGATAGTGGACAGTTGACAGCTGGAAACTGAAAAAGGCGGAAATGGGGTGGCCATTTCCGCCTTTTTTATGTCCTTTTATGAGCTTGAGCTGCAGAGCCTCTCCCCTCAGAATCAAACGATTGTTTGAATTTCTTCGTGATTAATTATTCATTGGTGATCTGTGTCTGAAAAAATCTTCGGCCCTTTTGAGCTGCAAAAGGCCTACAAAACCGAGCCTGTGCCCAGTGATTTTGCACAGCGCCGCCGTATCAGTGCGGCCATGCAATTACTGGCGGAGCGGTTGATTCGCGCAGAAGCGGATGAAGCAACCCTGGCTGCCTGGGTAGAGCAACTGGAAGCCATGGTAGAGACGGTGGGCACACCGGAGCGTCGTGATACCCGTGAAGCGAATCGAAAACTGTTTACCGGTAAAGCCACCGCAGACGATATCTATCACATGATGGACTACGACCCGGTGGGCGGCCTGTCCAACCCGATTGCTCCCCAGGTGCAGTGGGTGCAGGAAGATCAGGATGGTATCCGTGGAGAAGTCAGCCTGGGGCTTCAGTATCAGGGGCCGCCGGGACGGGTGCATGGCGGGGTGATCGCCTGGCTGCTGGATGCAGGGCTCTCCCGTGCGCTGCATGCCGCGTTTCGTTTGGGCGTCACCGGTACGTTGAATATCCGTTATCTGGCAGCGACACCCATAGAAGCGCCGATTGAATGTCGGGCGCACATTACCGGCCAGGAAGGGCGGAAAATTTTTGTAGAGGGCGGCATCTGGCACGGGGACACCCAGACCGTCAGCGCAGAAGGTGTCTGGTTGACACCCAAGAGTCTGGGGTAATTGATGTCTGAAACCACCTATCATTTTCGCGATATTCGTGTGGCGGAAACGCCAGAGCCGTCCACGCGGGCGCAGTTGCATCGTCAGCTGGGCCAGGAATTAGCGGGCCTCACCGAACAGGTGTTACGGCTGGATGCACCGCATGAAAAGTTGCAGGATTACATCGGTCAGGTGCAGCAGCTGCGCCAGGCATTGCAGCAGGAAGGCCAGCGGGATTACAGCGATATTCTGCAGCGTCTGCTGGCCGGGCAGGGCAGTGGTGATGACGTGACTGACCTGGTGGATTTTGAAATTCTTACCGGCAAAGCCTCGCCGCTTTCGCCGCCGCTGGAATTGTGGATCGATGGTGACCGTATTCGTGGCCGGGCCACGTTTGGTCCCGCGTTTCAGGGGCCGCCAGGGCGGGTCCACGGTGGCGTGCTGGCATTGGCGTTGGATATGCTGATGGCCAAGACGCAGGATTATGTCCGTCAAATCGGCATGACCGGCACTTTGAATATCCGCTACTTGGCGGCCACGCCGTTAAACACGCCGGTGGATTTCGAAGCCCGGCTGGTTTCGCTGGAGCGCCGCAAGTTACGCTGTGAAGGCAGTGTCTGGGTAAATGGCGAGCAAACGGTTTCGGCGGAAGGTATCTGGATTTCCGCCCATGGTGAGTATGCGTTGAAGCCAGAATTTGTGTCTGCGCTACCCTCGGATACCGGGGTGGCATCGTAACGTTCAACGCACTGGGAGGCATGAATGACAGAGGCCAGTGATCAACATTACAAATTGTGCTTTTACGTGCCCGTGAGCCATGTGGAACAGGTGAAAACGGCCATTTTCGAGGCCGGTGCCGGGCACCTGGGTGATTACGATCATTGCAGCTTTCAGACGCTGGGTCAGGGGCAATTCCGGCCCCTGTCAGGGAGTCAGCCCTTTCTCGGTCAGCATGATCAGGTGGAAGTGGTGGAAGAGTACCGGGTGGAGACGCTTTGCCTGGGCGCGTGCCTGCAAGCGGTGATCAGTGCGTTACGCCTGTCGCATCCCTATGAAGAGCCTGCCATCGATTTGTGGAAGCTGGAGCCGCTGCCGGGCACCCACTGAGAGCTGCCGAGATCCGGTTATTCGTCTTTGGGCCGACGCTTAAGCGGCTGGATATCCTGGGTGCGCACGGGGAAATCATTGCGGGCAAGGTCATCAATATAAAACCGCAGCGTGCGCCCGATGGTGGGGAAGGCCAGCTCATCCCAGGGAATGTCATCCAGGGCAAACAGACCTGCGTCACTGCTCTCTTCCCCGACACCGTATTTGCCGTCCTCCACGTCTCCCAGAAAAAACACATACACCTGATTGATGTGCGGCAGGTTGAAGACTGTATACAAGTCGCCGATGGCCACCGTGGCGCAGGCTTCTTCCCATGTCTCTCTGGCCGCACCTTCCTGCAGGGTTTCGCCGTTTTCCATGTAACCTGCGGGCAGTGTCCAATAGCCTTTGCGAGGCTCGATGGCGCGTTTGCAGAGCAGGACTTTACCTTCCCAAATCGGTACGGAGCCCACCACAATCTTGGGGTTCTGGTAATGGATGGTTTGGCAATCCGGGCACCAGTAGCGTGGCCGGTTATCTCCTTCCGGAATGCTGAACTGCAGGTTGGGGTTGCCGCAATGGCTACAGAATTTCATGGAAAACTCACTATAAGCGGTATGAAAAGCCCCCAAAATACCGCCACAAAGGTAATTGCCCACTTTGGGTATGAATGATATGGCAATGGCGTATATAAAAATAAAGTGATATTTTTTGTGACAAACATCACTATTTTACATATTTTAAAATATAGCCGATAGAACTAGTGCTACTGGAAAATGGTGGACATAGACTAACGATCCCGGTTGGCAGATGCCAGCCTGCCGACAGACCAGGTTGATAATGTCTGTGTTGGTAACGTGAAGGGAGCGATATTTCGTGGTCCATTGGCCATGAACTTGGGGAAAGGGACATTGATATGGATGTGTCGATGGCGCACGGGACGCGTGACGAAAGCAAAACCTATTTGGTGGTTTCACATTGCAACAATCTTGCAATCCGGCTTTTAGCAAAATCCATTGAGAACCAGCGAGGCGTATCCTGCACCGCAATCAGCAGTGATGATCTCTTTTGTGATCATATCCAGGATGATCTGGTGCTTATTAATGTGCTGGACTTTTCGACTCCGGAAATGGAAAAGTTGCTTGGCCGTGTCCAGGAAAATATGCCCCTGTGCAGGGTTATCCTGGTTAATGCCGATCGGGGCGATAATATTTTTTTCCTGCTTAACTGGCCGGTGGTTAAAGGCGTTATTTATCAGCAGGACAACGACGCCCTTATTTCCAAGGCGCTGGATGTGGTTTGCAAGGGGCGCAGCTGGTTCCCGCGCAGCTACATGGATTACCTGGTCCGTCACCGCAAAACCCCAACCCGTTGCGGGCATGTCTTTGAAAGCCTCACCAGTCGTGAACGGCAGATGCTGGATCATGTGGTGCGTGGCATGAGTAACCATGAAATCGCTGATGCCCTTTGCCTGAGTACGCATACGGTGAAGGCTCATTTGCAAAGCCTTTACCGGAAGGTTGGCGTGAAGAATCGGGTGGGTGTGATGCGCTGGGTGCATGAGAACCACCTGGAAGAGAGCGGAGAGTAGCTGTGTGTGGGCTGCGATTGGCGTGGGTGCCATTCATCTGCAGTCTCCTCGCATTTTCCGGGACAGCGGCCGCCCTGAATGAAAAAGACATGGGGGTGGTTGTCGATCAGACGATTACCCCTATCGGCAAACGGTTTTATCAGCAGTTTGCCTATCAACGTCATTACCTGTTTCCCGATTCGCCTTTCAGTATCAGCATTTATGAGCAACCCTCCGCCCGCAGTGGCAGCATTATTACAGTGAAATCGGACGATACGACGCTGGAGCGCTTTGTGTTGTCGTTTGCGTCCAACTGGGAAGATGCTCGGGTACAGCAGATGGTGCAATCCATTGAATTCAGGGTCCGGCGCATGAAAGTGCTGGATACTCTGGTAGGCAACCCTGATCTGGCCAAGGACGGCTACTAATGAAAACGCTTTATTGTCTGTTTGTTCTTGTTGCTGGCCCTGTTGCGGCCAGTGAGCTGATTTACCAGCCGGTCAATCCAAACTTTGGAGGCAACCCCCTCAACGGTTCCCACCTGCTGGGCAATGCCCAGGCGCAAAACGATTACAAGGATCCGGAAGCGTCTTCGTCTGCGTATGAAAGGCCTTCTGATCTGGATCGCCTGACATCGTCGTTGCAGTCCCGGCTATTGAGCCAGCTGCTGGCGGATGTGGGGGCGGGCAACGAAGGCAGCATCGTGACCGATGATTTTGCTATTAACATCATCGATGACCAGGGTGTGTTGTCCATCATTATTGAAGACATCAATACCGGCGAAGTCACCCAGATTGCGGTGGATGGCCTGGTCCCCGATACCTTTTAGACGCTCTACGCTGGGAAACTCAAGGATGAATGGTTACAACCGTTGCGGGCTAGTGATGCTGGTCTTGCCGATCCTGCTGTTGGTTGGGTGTGTGACTCCGCCTCTGGAGCCGGAAGCCCCTGAGCTGGTGAAAAAATCCGATGTGGCTCTGGATCTTGAAAGCATGCCGCCCCCCAAAGGTCGAATCATGGCCTCGGTATACAGCTTTCGGGATTTGACCGGGCAATATCGGCCGGCGCCGTCTTCGTCATTTTCCACGGCGGTCACCCAGGGCGCTGCGGCGTTTCTTATTGATGCCCTTAATCGCTCTGGTTGGTTCCTCACTCTGGAACGGGAAGGACTGCAAGACCTGCTGACTGAGCGCAA
Source organism: Alcanivorax sp. HI0044 (assembly GCF_001634945.1). Lineage (NCBI taxonomy): Bacteria > Pseudomonadati > Pseudomonadota > Gammaproteobacteria > Oceanospirillales > Alcanivoracaceae > Alcanivorax > Alcanivorax sp. HI0044. The sequence goes on along the minus strand of NZ_LWEZ01001117.1, from coordinate 1,998 downwards.
GATTGCCCGGGCCGTGGTAGAAAAGCGCCAGAAGGAAGGCGTGCGCGTGGCGGATGTCCCTGACCTGTTTTCCTCGGACATTCTTTTTCAGGGTGGCATTGTTGCCTATGAGTCCAATATCAAGACCGGTGGGCTGGGCGCGCGTTATCTGGGGGTCGGCGCATCGGAGCAATACCGAACGGACCAGGTAACAGTGAATCTGCGGGCTGTTGATGTGCGCACAGGGCGGATCATCAACACGGTCTCAACACGCAAGACTATCTACAGTAAAGAGCTGCAGGTCGGTGTGTACCGGTATATCGACTTCAAGGAATTACTGGAAACCGAAGCCGGGGTCACCACCAACGAGCCGGTTCAGCAATGTGTCAAACTGGCGATCGAAGCCGCAGTGGCACACCTTATCGTCAAGGGGGTTATGGACGGCAACTGGCAGCTTGAGAATCCCGCTGATATGGATTCCGAGGTGATTAAGCAGTACGGCCTGGCCTTGAGGGGCGAGACATTAGAAACCTCTGGCCGGCGTGATCGCTAATAAAACACCGCCGGTTAGCCGGGGCGGATTGCTGCAGTCTTGCCAATCTGTTGCTGGGAACGATGAGTTGGTGACTAAAGCGAGCCAGGCGTAAAGATGCGCGTGGTATTGGCCATTAGCGTGTCACCCCGACGGATGGTGGCGGTGGCCGTAACGGTATCTGTTGGCATGATGTTGATGGCGATATTCCCTGCCTGATTTTTTCCTGCATGCACTGAAATATGGCCGGATTGACGGGTGCGGCTGCTTCCGTTGGGCCCTTTTTTCTCAATGCCGATTTCATAATGAAGATTGCTGTCGGCTGCCTCGCATTGGAGCAGCAGGTGGAAACGGTGTTGCTGTTTTTCAGCAGTGGCAATGATGTCCACAGTGCAGGGTGACGAATAGGCGGCCATGGGTGTCGCTGCTCCGATGAGTAACAGGGTAAGCCCCGCTGCGCGGGTGAGGGTGCCGAGGCACCGTTGCCGATTAGAACTGATGTACCGTTGCATGATTGCCCACTCCAAACTGGATGATTTTCCCCGAACTATTGCCCGCTGATTGCAGGATTGTTGCGGTGCTTCCCTCGATATCGTGAAGCGGGCTGTGCTGTTCAATGGATGCCCGGCTGTCCATATGACTCTGCGCTATCAGCGCGTCGTTACCCGTGCCGTACTGTGCGATGCTCGCGTCGATATCCGACCCGTTTGACTGCTCTATATCAGCTCGAGAGGACGGTGACTGATTCTGTTGGATGCTGCCTGTGGCGCTATCGGTGTGGTCTTGTGATATCCGTGCCTCGCTATGATGAGACTGCGTCTGATCGATGTTGGCGTCACTGCGGTGGCTGTGTTGCTGGCTGATTATGGCATTGACGTCATGGCTTCGGGATTGCCGAATGATTGCAAGGCTGGCGGTGCTGCTCTGTTGATAGAGGCTGGCGGTATTAATACTGCTGTGTTGTTCAATTTGCGGGGTGCTGCTGTCTGCAAGCAGGAGACAGGGAGACAGCATAAGCGCGGGAAAAAGCATCCGCAGTGCAGGCGGCAGCGCCATGACATTGTCCTCTTGGGTCCGGCCCCCGGGTTAGGCGTTGGTATTATGGGTGGGCACAACGAGGTCGGGGCCACAGTGTGGCCCCGACGTGATCACGGGATGATCAGTTCTGGTGGATAAAGGCGTTGTTACCGCCGCCGCCCATCTGGGTGATGGTGGCTGAGTCCAGAGTGGCTTCCTGCAGGATGGTGGCCACGTTTTCATTGCCAGAGGCGCCAATGCCGAACTGGGTAATAAAGGCTTCGTTGTCAGAGCCAGGCTGGGTAATGGTTGCGATGCCGTATTCTGAAATGGCGTCCTGCTCTACGTTGGCCAGGTTGTTGTCACCCAGCTGGTCCACATCGATAACGCTGTTGCCGCCGTGGGAGTGTGCCACTGCTACGTTGGCGTTGCCGTGTTGGTCCACGTTAGCCAGGTTGTCGGAGCCGGAT
>NZ_LWEZ01001116.1:0-3596 GCF_001634945.1 Alcanivorax sp. HI0044 | reverse complement strand
GGTGACAGGTCCACCACTACAGCGCCGGCTTCCGCCGCAGCCGGCGCCAGGGCCTGGCTCACCGACGCTCCCGCCGCAAACAGCACCACTTCCACCTGGGAGAAATCGAAATCCTCTGCGGTGCTCACAGTGAGGGTTTTGCCGGCAAACGCGATCTTGCTGCCGGCCCCATTTTCGGAAGCCAAAACAAAAAGCTCGCCGACCGGAAATTTCCGATCAGCGAGCAGTTTGATGATGGCCTCTCCGACCAGGCCGGTTGCACCGACGATGGCCAGATTGATAGACCGATCCATCACTTACCTCTATTGGGCGCTTAGCGCTCGAGAAGAATTCGCAGCATACGGCGCAGCGGTTCAGCCGCACCCCACAGTAGCTGGTCACCCACGGTGAAGGCGTTGAGGAACTCGCCGCCCATGTTCAGCTTGCGCAGGCGGCCCACCGGAATCCCCAGGGTACCGGTCACGGCGGTGGGGGTGAGATCCCGCAGCGTCTCTTCCTTGGTGTTCGGCACCACTTTCACCCAGTCGTTGGACTTGGCAATGATGTCGTTCACTTCGTCCATGGGTACATCGCGGTTGAGCTTCACGGTCAACGCCTGGGCGTGGCAACGCATGGCACCAATACGCACACAGGTGCCATCCAGAGCAATCGGATTGCCGCTACGGCCGAGAATTTTGTTGGTTTCCGCCTGGGCTTTCCATTCTTCCTTGCTCTGACCGTTCTCCATTTCCTTGTCGATCCAGGGCAACAGGGAACCGGCCAGCGGGAAGCCGAAGTGCTCACGGGGCATGGCATCGCTGCGCATGCTTGCCGCCACTTGGCGATCGATATCCAGAATGGCACTGGCAGGATCCGCCAATTTATCGGAAACATCGCCGTGAATCTTACCCATCTGGGCAATCAGCTCACGCATGTTCTGTGCACCAGAACCGGACGCGGCCTGGTAGGTCTGGGCGCTCGCCCACTCCACCAGCCCTTCATTGAACAATCCGCCCAGAGCCATCAACATCAGGCTCACGGTACAGTTGCCACCCACAAAGTCTTTGGTGCCACTGTCCAGAGCAGAATCCACCACGGAACGGTTCACCGGATCCAGCACAATGACGCTGTTGTCCTGCATACGCAGCGTGGATGCTGCATCAATCCAGTAGCCATCCCAGCCCGCTTCGCGCAGCTTGGGGTAAACCTCGCTGGTGTAATCGCCACCCTGACAGGTCACGATCACGTCCAGCGCTTTCAGTTCATCAATATTCTTGGCATCGCCCAGGGCCGGAATATCCTTGCCCACGTCCGGGCCAGCCTGTCCAACCTGGGAGGTCGAGAAAAAGACCGGTTCGATATCTGCAAAATCATTTTCGGCAGTCATGCGCTCCATCAGTACGGAACCCACCATGCCACGCCAGCCGACAAAACCGACTTTCTTCATTAGAAACTGTCTCCTGAAAGGGTTGCCCTTTCTATCAGTGAATCAATGCGCGTGTTGCGCCTGTGCGTCATGCCTCTGTCATGCTTGTGACAAAGCATCCGCAACGGCGCTGCCCATTTCTTCGGTGCCCACTTTGCGAGTGCCCTCAGTGTAGATATCCGCAGTACGAAGCCCCTGATCAAGAACACGCTCTACAGCGGCTTCAATGGCATCAGCCACATCACCACGCTCCAGGCTGTAACGCATCAGCATGGCCAGCGACATAATGGTCGCCAGCGGGTTGGCGATGCCCTGGCCGGCAATGTCCGGTGCCGAGCCGTGGCAGGGTTCGTACAAGCCCTTGCGGTTTTCATCCAGTGACGCGGAGGGCAACATCCCGATGGAGCCGGTGAGCATGGCGGCTTCATCGGAGAGAATGTCACCAAACAAATTGCCGGTGACAATCACATCAAACTGTTTCGGCGCACGCACCAGTTGCATGGCCGCGTTGTCCACATACATGTGTGACAACTCGATCTCCGGGTAGGCCTTTGCCTCCTCGGTGACCACTTCTTTCCAGAGTTCGGTGACTTCCAGCACGTTGGCCTTGTCCACCGACAGCACGCGCTTGTCACGTTTCATGGCCAGCTCAAAGGCCACTTTCGCGATCCGGCGCATTTCCGACTCGGTGTAGACATAGGTGTTGAAGCCTACACGCTCGCCGTTTTCTTCCTTGATACCGCGAGGCTGACCGAAATAGATGCCACCGGTCAGCTCGCGCACAATCAGGATATCCAGCCCGGATACCACTTCCGGTTTCAGGCTGGAGGCATCCGCCAGTTGCGGAAACAGAATGGCCGGGCGCAGGTTGGCAAACAGCCCCAGTGACGAGCGCAAACGCAACAGGCCACGCTCGGGGCGCTTGTCGCGTTCAATGGTGTCCCATTTCGGACCACCAATGGAGCCGAACAAAATAGCGTCGGCGGCACGGGCTTTTTCCAGCGTACCTTCCGGAAGCGGGTCATTTTCCGCATCCACCGCTGCGCCCCCGACCAGGGCTTCATCCAGCTCCACCTCGAGCCCGAACTTCTGCTTGGCCACGTTCAGCACCTTGACCGCTTCTTTCACGATCTCCGGGCCAATACCGTCACCGGGCAACACCAACACCTTGCTCATTACTGCTTCCTGTCTACTACTGCCCTTGCGGGCGATTAAAAGTCTTTGGTTACCAGAACATCATCCGGCGCGGACGCCTTTACCAGCTCCAGGGTGTAATCTTTCTTGCCCTCAGCGGCACTGATGCGAACCTGATAGATGCCACCTTGTGCGAAGTTGTGGCGGAACTTGCCGAAACGAAGAATGCCCGCCTGGTCAGCAAACACTTCCACTGAATGCTTTCCGGCTTCAATCTGCACACTCTGCGCACCCGCTTGCTCGGTAATGCGCTCGCCATCCACCTTGAACAGGGATGCCTTGGCATCGCTACTGGTTGGCATCTGCCAGCCGGCGTCTTCCCCCTGCTCTGCCGGGGCCGACAACTGGTTATCCACGCTCAGCGTGGCCGCCTGCTCCCCGGTGGGGGCATCGTACATGCCCGTGGATGCACAGCCAGCCAGCATCAATACCGACACCAGTGACAATGAAAGTAAACGCAACATACAACCTCCTTGGTTATTCTTTTAATGGTCGGCAAAAACCCAGGGTTCGCGTTCCATGCGACCTTTTTCGTAAGCTCGAATCGCATCCGCTTCATTCAGGGTCAAGCCAATTTCGTCCAGACCATTCAGCAGACAGTGCTTGCGGAACTCATCAATCTCAAAAGGCAGCGGCTCACCGGTTTCGGGGATCACCTGCTGGCCTTCCAGATCAATAGTGATCCGATAGCCTTCCTTGCCATTAACAGCCTGAAACAGGGCTTCCACGTTATCCTCCGACAACACGATGGGCAATAACCCGTTTTTGAAACAGTTGTTGTAGAAGATATCGGCAAAGCTCGGGGCGATGATCGCCTTGAAGCCAAAATCCATCAACGCCCAGGGCGCATGCTCACGGCTGGAACCGCAGCCAAAATTGCGCCGGGTGAGTAGAACGCTGGCTCCCTGATAGACAGGCTGATTCAGCACAAAGTCCTTATTCAGTGGGCGAGCACTGTTGTCCTGACCCGGAAAGCCTTCGGCCAGATAACGCCATT
>NZ_LWEZ01001115.1:0-3765 GCF_001634945.1 Alcanivorax sp. HI0044 | reverse complement strand
TTGGCATTGGTAGAGTCGGAATTGGTGTTGCCACGCTTGAACAACAACCCGACACCAATATCACCGGACCACTTTGAAACTTCACTGCCCTCGTCGGTGGCTGCATCTTCTGCAGCCACCGATACCGCCGGAAGCCCGGCGGCCAGCAGCATGGCAGCGATTGTCTTACTGCGCATGAATGACTCCTTAATCGTTTTTGTCGAAATGTACGTCCATCTGCGGGAACGGAATGCCAATGCCAGCTTCGTCAAAGCGACGCTTCACGGTTTCCGTGGTATCCCACAGAACCGGCCAGTAGTCCGCGCTATTTACCCAGGGACGGCACAAGAAGTTAACCGAACTATCCGCAAGCTCACCCACGACGATGGTCGGCGCAGGATCCTTGAGCACACGATCATCCGCAGCAAGAACCTCCTGCAGCACCTTTTTCACTACGGAAAGGTCCGCATCGTAAGCGACACCAAAAACCATATCCACTCGACGTGTGGGCTTTTCCGAATAGTTGACGATATTTCCGGACATGATTGCACCGTTGGGCACGGTCAGAACCTTGTTATCCGGGCTGTTCATGATCGTCGCAAAAATACGGATTTCCTTGACCGTGCCAGAGGTTCCCCCCGCCTCCACGTAATGCCCCACGCGAAACGGCTTGAACATGATCAGCATGACGCCCGCAGCAAAGTTACCCAGGGAATCTTTCAAGGCCAGGCCAACAGCCAGGCCGGCGGCACCCAGAATCGCAACCAGGGAGGTCGTCTCTATACCCAGTTGATCCAGGGACGCAATCACTACGAAAACGAACAGCAGAACGTGAACAATCCGCCCCAGGAAAGTGGCGACTGTTTCATCCATGCGCTTGTTTAGCAGCTTTTTAACCCAGCCACTAAGGCGGGCAACAATCCAGCTACCGACAATGAAAATAACCAGTGCCGCCGCAATGCTCCAGGCATAAGGCACCAGATTTTCATTGGCAAAGGTTTCCAGTTGGGTCAGATATTGATCCATTAAGCGTACTCCTCATCCTGTGAGCGCGAATTATGCCCGTTCCTGCGGCAAGCCCAAGCCATGCTGATGCCGCCGCGCGGGATTTTACAAAAATTTCATCCACTGGCCGCGAGACATGCCTGCCATTCCGCCACCAAGCCTGCCCAATAATGAAACCTAATGCACCTTATGGCCAGTCTGCTGCCGCCAACAATGCCCTTTTATCGCGATTCCCCCCGGAAAAAGCACCACATATTGGGTATCTGCGCCCTGCCCCGCTATAATGCACGCCCCAATTTCCCGCCCTTGCCGGAGCCATCGATGTCACAGAACCCGCGCGCTCAATTAACTGCCCAACTCAAGGAACGCATCCTGATTCTTGATGGTGGCATGGGCACCATGATCCAGCGCTGCCAGTTCAGTGAAGAGGAATTCCGCGGCAGCCAGTTCGCCGACTGGCCCAGCGACCTGAAAGGCAATAATGACCTGCTCAGCATGACGCAACCTGAGCGAATCAAGGCATTGCACAAGGGCTACCTGGACGCGGGCGCGGATATCATCGAGACCAACTCGTTTAATTCCACGTCCATCGCCATGGCCGATTACGACATGCAGGACCTGGCGCGGGACATCAACGTTGCCGCCGCCCGTGTCGCCCGGGAGGCCGCCGACGAAGCCTCCACACCAGACAAGCCCCGCTACGTGGCCGGGGTGCTTGGCCCCACCAACCGCACCGCCAGTATCAGCCCGGACGTGAACGACCCGGGCTATCGCAACACGAACTTTGATGCACTGGTGAACGCCTATCTGGAGGCCCTGGACGGCCTGGTAGAGGGCGGCATCGACATGGTGCTGATCGAAACCATTTTCGACACCTTGAATGCCAAGGCGGCGGTCTTTGCGGTGGACCAGTACTGCTACGAGAACAATCTGGACTTGCCGGTCATGATATCCGGCACCATCACCGATGCCTCGGGCCGTACCCTCACCGGGCAAACCACCGAGGCCTTCTACAACTCCCTGCGCCACGCCCGCCCAATCAGCTTTGGCCTGAACTGTGCACTGGGGCCCATGGAGTTGCGTCCGTACATCGAAGAGCTGTCGCGCATTTCCGAAACTTATGTGTCCGCCCACCCCAACGCCGGGCTGCCCAACGAAATGGGTGAATATGACCTGGATCCGTTCACCATGGCAAAAGAAGTCCGCGCCTGGGCGGAGAAAGGCTTTCTGAACATTATCGGTGGTTGCTGCGGGACTACCCCGGAGCACATCGCCGCCATGGCGGAGGCTGTTGAAGGTCTGGCGCCACGCCAACTGCCCGACATTGAAGTGGCATGCCGACTGTCCGGCCTGGAGCCCTGCACCATCGCCAAGGATTCCCTGTTCGTGAATGTGGGCGAACGGACCAATGTGACCGGGTCCAAACGATTCCTGCGCCTGATCAAGGAAGAGGACTACGATGCCGCGCTGGACGTGGCCCGCGACCAGGTGGAGAACGGCGCCCAGATCATCGATATCAACATGGATGAGGGGATGCTGGAATCCGCCGAGTGCATGGTGAAGTTCCTCAATCTGGTGGCCTCAGAACCGGAAATCTCCAAAGTGCCGATCATGATCGACTCCTCCAAGTGGGAAGTGATCGAGGCCGGGCTGAAATGCATCCAGGGCAAGGGGGTGGTGAACTCCATCTCCATGAAGGAAGGCGAAGAGGCCTTTCTTCATCAGGCGCGCCTATTGCGACGTTACGGTGCTGCCGTGATCGTCATGGCTTTCGATGAGGAAGGCCAGGCAGATACCCGTGAGCGCAAGGTGGAAATTTGCACCCGTGCCTACAAATTGCTCACCGAAGAAGTGGGTTTCCCGCCGGAAGACATTATTTTCGACCCCAACATCTTCGCCATTGCCACCGGGATCGAAGAGCACAACAACTACGCCGTGGATTTCATTGAAGCGGTAGGCGACATCAAGCGCACCCTGCCCCACGCCATGATTTCCGGCGGGGTCTCCAATGTGAGTTTCTCTTTCCGGGGCAACGACACGGTTCGTGAAGCCATCCACGCAGTGTTCCTCTATTACGCCATCAAAAACGGCATGGACATGGGGATCGTCAATCCCACCATGTTGGCCATTTATGCGGACATTCCCGAAGAACTGCGCAACGCAGTGGAAGATGTGGTGCTCAACCGCCACGAAGACGGCACCGAAGTCTTGCTGGATCTTGCCGAGAAATACCGGGGTAGCGGCGGCGAGAAAGCCAAAAAGGAAGATCTGGCCTGGCGTGAATGGGCCGTCGAAAAGCGCCTTGAGCATGCCCTGGTGAAAGGCGTTGCCGACTACGTGGAAGAAGACACCGAGCTGGCCCGCCAGAATGCCGCCCGCCCGCTTCACGTCATCGAAGGTCCCTTGATGGATGGCATGAACGTGGTCGGCGACCTGTTTGGCGAAGGCAAGATGTTCCTGCCCCAGGTGGTCAAATCCGCCCGGGTCATGAAGAAGGCAGTCGCCTACCTGATGCCCTTCATGGAGAAGGAAAAGGAAGAGCTGGGCACCCAGGATGAAGCCAACGGCAAAATCCTGATGGCCACCGTGAAAGGCGATGTGCACGACATCGGCAAGAACATTGTTGGCGTGGTGCTGCAATGTAATGGCTATGACGTGGTGGACCTGGGCGTCATGGTGCCTTGCGAGACTATTCTCGAGGTAGCCAAAGAAGAAAATGTGGACATCATTGGCCTCTCCGGGCTGATTACCCCCTCGCTGGAAGAAATGGTGCATGTGGCC
>NZ_LWEZ01001114.1:0-5379 GCF_001634945.1 Alcanivorax sp. HI0044 | reverse complement strand
CCAGATGGTGCATGCTTGGCTATCGGTTGCAGGTTTTCTGTGATCCCTCCCCAAAAAAAACGGGAAGCCGAAGCTTCCCGTTTTTATACAGCGTTTTGTCAGCCTCCCACAGGAGGCCGTCATCAGCCTTTCAGGGCGGACAGCACGCGGTCGCGGATGTCCTCAACAGAACCAACGCCTGCAACACGCACATAGGCCGGTGCGTTAGATTCGCCCTGCCTGGCCAGGTCCTGATAAAAATCTACCAGCGGACGGGTCTGCGCCTGATACACCTCAAGACGCTTGCGAACCGTCTCTTCCTGGTCGTCGTCACGCTGAACCAGCTCATCACCGGTTTCATCGTCTTTGTCTTCAACTTTAGGTGGGTTGTACTTGGTGTGGTACACACGGCCAGAGGCCGGGTGGACGCGACGACCGCTCAAACGCTCGATGATCTCTTCATCGTCTACGTCGATTTCCACTACAAAGTCGATATCGACACCCTGCTCCACCAGAGATTGCGCCTGGGGAATGGTGCGGGGGAAACCGTCGAACAGGAAGCCGTTGGCACAATCATCTTCCGTAATGCGCTCTTTCACCAGGCCGAGGATGATATCGTCAGAGACCAATCCGCCCGCATCCATCACTTTCTTGGCTTCCAGGCCCAGTGGAGTGCCTGCTTTTACCGCAGCGCGCAGCATGTCACCGGTGGAAATCTGAGGAATATTGAACTGTTCCTTGATGAACTGCGCCTGGGTGCCCTTGCCCGCACCGGGGGCACCAAGCAGGATGACACGCATAGGATTCTCCATCTTACTGTCGTCAGAAGAGGCAAAAAGTCCCTCTGATTTATTCACCCTCATCGCCACGGCCAAGTGCCGTACGGCTCTGGATACGGCCCACGCTAACCCCACGAGAGGGCGCAATGCCCGCCGCAGACGGCGTAAACTGGCGTAATTTCCAAGCGTATGGGTGTACAAATCAGAGGAACCCAGCCTCCGAAGGGGTGCAACTTTACCTTGAGGCCCCCTTCATCACAAGGGATAGGGGCTGCTACTTAGGTAGCAGCCCGGGGCGGCAAGCCCCTATTGGCGGGACAAATCGAGGGTTGCAGGCTGCGCCTGGGGAAGTTGTAACGAAACCGGTACGGCGGTAATCGCCGCCTGATCCACCGAGGCACCCGGTGCTGGCGTGTAGCGGGCACCGATAACCAGGTCCGCCTGCGCGTCCGGGTAGCCCTGCAGCCAGTTTGCCGCCGTCAGCTCCACAGTAATGGGGAAATGGGGAACCACTTTCCGTTGTGCAGCCAGCGGTTGCCCGGTGCTTCCCGCTTCGCGAAGGAACACAAACAGGGTGCCACCAGCCGGCAGGCCTTCACCGCTGATTGTCGCCCCAAGGTTGGCAAAGACCCCTTCACGCTGCTTTTGCTCCCGGGCCCGATCCAAACCGCGCTGCAACAGTTCCGCCGTTTCGCCTTCGCTGTGCCGGGACAACAAAGACGCCCAGGCCTGTTCCGACAGCGCATAACGCCCGGCCCGGTCCGCCGACATGGCCAACAACATCCAGGCCCCATCGTGATTCGGTTCACGGTCCAGCACCCAGCGAATTTCGTCCAGCGCCGGGTCGGTAAGCCGTGCTTCATTCTTTTCGATCAAGGCGCGTGCCAGCAGCAGATGCATGGCGGCATCATCCGGGTTCAGCTGCAAGGCCTTGCGAGCGGCTTCTTCGGTCTGCGCCGGCGCTCCCAACTGGTCATACAGAGCGCCCAGGGCATACCAACCAACGGCAGAGGGGGTCAGGGAAAGTTCGGATTGCAACACCCGCACCAAGGCCCCGGCGGGCACTTCAGAGGCGGCTTTCTCCGGTGGTTGCCCGGCGATAATTTGCCGCGCCACCTCACCGTATTCCTGTTTATGTCCCAACCAGGTGCTGGTGTGCTCGTTAAGACCGATAAACCCGTAACCGGCGCCGGCCAGAACCACCATCACCAGGGGAATACCTATCGCGCCCGTCATGTTCTTGCCGGCTTTGCGCCCTTCTCGGCGCCACATCATCCACAGCACCGCAGCCATCACCAGCAACAGAACCAGCGCCATCAACCACAACATCATTTCGTGCCCTCTTCCGGTTCTTTACCCTGGGATCTCTCATCTTCTGCTGCCGCTTTACGGCTGGCGTTACGCAGCAACATAGCGATCACTACGCCGCCACCCAATAACAACAAAATGGGGCCCAGCCACAAAATGGAGGTACCGGCATTCACCGGCGGGCGATAGCTGACAAAGTCACCATAACGAGAGACAAAATAGTCGACGATGTCCTCATCGCTTTTGCCTTCCAGGATCATGGTATGCACTCGCGTTCGCATATCCTGGGCAATGCCGGCATCGGAATCCGCAATGCTCTGGTTCTGGCATTTCGGGCAACGCAGTTCCTCAGACAGGATACGAAAACGCTGTTCCTGTTGTTCATTATCGAACTGATAGACATCAATGGCGGCCAAAGCCGGCATGGACAGCATCAGCAGCAACACCATACGCAGCATTATTCTTCTCCCTCACCCTGCCCCGTCGCTGGCGACTGTGTAGGCAATAAAGGAACAAATTTTTCTTCCCAGACGCGGGCATTCAAATCCCCCGCGTGGCGCAACACGATCTCCCCCGCCGGGTTAATCAGGAAAGTTTCCGGGGCCCCATAGACCCCCAGATCCAGTCCCAGCTGGCCATCGGCATCCACAATTACATGGGTGAAGGGGTTACCCAGGTTAGCCAGATATTGACGGGCGGCCGGCAGCTCGTCCTTGTAGTTCAACCCGGAAATGGCCACACCCTGCGCCGCCAGCTTCAGCAGATACGGGTGTTCCACATGGCAGGTGGGGCACCAGGTGGCCCACACATTCAATAGCTGCCAACGCCCTTTCAGGGACTCTTCAGTATAGGTTTCTTCGGTCAGCAACGACGGCAGGGAAAACGACGGTGCCGGTTTGCCCACCAACGCAGAAGGCAGCTCCTGTGGATCACGACCCAGGCCGCTGGCCAACAGCACCGCCAGCAACACAAAGCCGACCAGGGGCAAAAACACCCAGGGAGAATTAGCTTTCATTGGCAGCTCCTGCGTCGTTGGCCGCAAAACGGTTACGGCGGTAACGTTTGTCTGTCAGGGCCAGGGCACCACCAAGGGCCATGATCAAGGCGCCTAACCAGATCCAGCGAATTCCGGGTTTGAAGTAAATACGCACCGCCCAGGCATTGCTGTCATCCAGCGGTTCTCCCAGGGCTACATACAGATCGCGCCAGAAACCGGCATCGATGGCCGCTTCGGTCATTACCTGGCGGCTGGCGTGGTAGGTACGTTTTTCCGGGTGCATCACCGCCACCGGATCACCGTCATGGCTCACGTGGAAATGACCACGGGTGGAATCGAAGTTGGGCCCGCGGTATTCGTCCAGGCTGTCGAACACAAAGGTGTAGTGCCCCAGTTCCGCCGTATCCCCCGGCGCCATGCGAATGTCGCGCTCTACTTCGTGGAAGCTGACCAGGGTAATGCCGGCAATCAATACCGCCAAGCCACAGTGAGCCAGCACCATACCCCAGTAGCCGCGCCCCAGTTTGCCCAGCCCGGTGACAAAACCTTGCTTGTAGGCACGGGCCCGGCGAACCACATCGTCCACGTGGGCAAACACCAGGAACAGGGCCAGCATGATCGCCAACACTCCCTGCCAGGGGCTTGGGTCTGGCAGACGGGAGCCAAACCAGCCGGCGATAATGGCGGCGGGGGCCAACAGTGCCATGCGCTTGAGCAGGGTATTGCCGTCCTGGCGTTTCCAGTTGCTGAACATGCCCGGCACCATCAACAGAATCAGCACAAAGGCCAGCGGCACAAAAAAGCCATTGAAGTAAGGGCTGCGGATGGAAATTTTCATGTCCAGCGCTTCGCCGATCAGCGGGAATAACGTTCCCATCAACACCACGGATGTGGCGGTAAGGAGAATCAGGTTATTACCCAGCAGGAAGGCTTCCCGCGATACCGGCTTGAAACCGGTATCACTGCGCAGCGCCGACGCCCGCAGGCCAAACAAGGTCAATGCGCCACCGGCGACCACAATCAGGAAGCCAAGAATGAAAGCTCCCCGGGCCGGGTCGTTGGCAAAGGCGTGGACCGAGGTCAGCACCCCGGAGCGCACCAGGAAAGTCCCCAGCAAGCTCAGAGAGAAAGTAATGATCGCCAGCAACACCGTCCAGGCACGGAACATGTTGCGCTTTTCGCTCACCGCCAGTGAGTGAATCAAGGCTGTACCCGCCAGCCATGGCATCAGGGAGGCGTTTTCCACCGGATCCCAGAACCACCAGCCGCCCCAACCAAGTTCGTAGTACGCCCACCAGGACCCCAGCGCGATACCCACGGTCAGGAAACTCCACGCCACCGTGGTCCACGGCCGGGCCCAGCGAGCCCAGGCCGGATCCAGGTTACCCATCAGCAAACCGGCCACCGCAAATGCAAACGCCACGGAGAAACCTACATAGCCCATATAAAGCATGGGCGGGTGAATAATCAGTCCAGGGTCTTGCAGCAGCGGATTCAGATCGGCGCCATCCAGCGGGAACCAGGGCAGGTTTCGATCAAAGGGGTTGGAGGTGAGCAGCATAAACAGCATAAAGCCCACGGAAATCATGCCCATGACAGCCAGCACCCGGGCCACCATCGGCAATGGCACACTGCGGCTCAGCAACCCGACCATGGCCGCCCAGCCGGACAGCATCCAGCCCCACAGCAACAGGGACCCTTCGTGGCCGCCCCAGATAGCAGACAGCCGGTACTCCAGCGGCAACGCAGAGTTGCTGTGCCCAGCCACATAGGTCACGGAGAAATCATTGATATAGAAAGAATAGCCCAGCGCCACCATGGCGACAGTCATGGCCAGCCACTGCACCCAGGCCAACGGACGGGCATACCACTGCCAGGCAGGCAGGTTGCGATACACGCCAATCAGGGGGAAAACTGATAGGCACAGGGCAGCAGCCAGTGCCAACCACAGGGAAAGATGCCCGATTTCTACCGCCACGAGAGCTCCTTACTTATACGACTGGATATGCGACTTGCGTTTTTGACTGGTCAAGGGGCGGCCGGACGCGGCTATTTGGCGCGATCCGGCGCGCATAGCATCGGTAGATGGTCCGGCAATTGCAAGTCCGTGGCGGTGCCGCAATGAAAAGACCCCCTGAGCGGTACAAGAAGATAGACAGCGGTCATTTCACTCCGTTCATCGGTCATTTTCGGTAAAACGGCGCCAAGACATATTTTGAGACGGTTGCTATTCGTATGCTCTCACTTCGCTTTGCTACTATCAGCGCTTACATGACAGGGTGTCACCGCGCTGAAGATAAAACGTCACAAATAATC
>NZ_LWEZ01001113.1:0-501 GCF_001634945.1 Alcanivorax sp. HI0044 | reverse complement strand
CGTCACCCGGGAAGTCGTAGTCGCTCAGCAGCTCACGCACTTCCATTTCGACCAGCTCGAGCAGCTCTTCATCGTCAACCATGTCCGCTTTGTTCAGGAACACAACAATGAAAGGCACGCCAACCTGACGGGACAGCAGGATGTGCTCACGAGTCTGCGGCATGGGGCCGTCAGCTGCGGAACAAACCAGGATTGCGCCGTCCATCTGCGCGGCACCGGTGATCATGTTTTTCACATAGTCAGCGTGACCGGGGCAGTCTACGTGGGCGTAGTGACGAGTCGGAGAATCGTACTCTACGTGTGAGGTCGCGATGGTAATACCACGCTCACGCTCTTCCGGGGCATTATCAATACCATCGAAAGCAATGGCGCTACCGCCCCAGACTTCTGCACACACGCGGGTCAGCGCGGCAGTCAGGGTGGTTTTACCATGGTCAACGTGACCGATGGTGCCTACGTTTACGTGCGGTTTATTACGTTCGAACTTTTCCTTAGCCACGG
>NZ_LWEZ01001112.1:0-511 GCF_001634945.1 Alcanivorax sp. HI0044 | reverse complement strand
CCTTGGCCACGTCGATGCCGATAATGGAGGGTTCTACTTGCATTGCCACTGAACAGCCCCTTGCGCTAGGTTACACATGCTTGTCGGGGCGCACCTGAAACGCTGGCTTGCTAGGTATCGTCGGTCTGAGGTGCAACTCAGCCGATGGATTCTTTATCGGCGTATGAATAGGTGCGGGGTGGGGCCAAATCTCCTACCGTCTGTACCCTTGGGTCAGATGCTCCTTTGGTCCCTCCACCCCGGCAAGTCCTGCATGGTTGCAGGAAGAGCATTCAAACATACAAGCACCTCTCGAGGTGCGAACCGAGCGAAGCGAGACGACAACGCTTACGTTGCTCGCCTATCTTTTCTGAAACCTGTCGAGTGTTGATATTCCTGATCGTCATGCGGACGATTTCCGCGCTGGCGCGCGGTTCGCACCTCGAGAGGTGCTCCTACCGGGGGCTATAGCCAGACGGCGTTCCAGTACGGGTAATCTTTTAGCGAACGCACAAGGCCAGCCCGCAAAGGA
>NZ_LWEZ01001111.1:0-367 GCF_001634945.1 Alcanivorax sp. HI0044 | reverse complement strand
AGTTCAAGGACCAGTTCTGGCCGGTACTGAGTGGCTCCACCCTGGGCATGGTGGCCGCCAACCTGCCGGTGATCTGGCTGGCGCACCAGTTCGGCAGCAAACAATTCGAGACCTGGGCCCACCGCATCAGCGCGGCGCTGTTTGTCGGTTTCGGGGTCTGGGCGCTGGTGTAGGAACAANTGACGCCTGACGCCTGACGCCTGACGCCTGACGCCTGACGCCTGACGCCTGACGCCAANNAGCGTATGCTCACGCGCTATCCCTGCAACCCTGGTCGCGCTGCAGGGCGTCAACGTCTGGCGTCCGGCATCTGGCCTCTAGCGGAACTCATTCATGGCCCTCACCGCCACCATTTACAAAGCCGAGC
>NZ_LWEZ01001110.1:0-559 GCF_001634945.1 Alcanivorax sp. HI0044 | reverse complement strand
GGCGTTGCACGCCGAGGTAACTGTGACCATCAAACTGGCTGTGGTTCCTGCCGAGTAATCGGCAGAACTGACACTCGGTTTGCCCCCGCGGGGGCACGGTGACAGAATCAGGGCATTGTCCGAAACCTGTTTTCAGGTGGGGGCAGTGCCCTTTTTTGTTGAAGGGTAGTGCAAAGTTAAAAGTTTAAAGTTGAAACGCGAGTGGAGCCGGTGCGTTTTGAGCGGTCGGAGGCCGCGACTACAGCGTTGTCGAGGCTTATAGAATCTAGCGATGGGTGCATGCCCGGGTCGCGTTTCAACTTTAAACTTTGCTCTTTCAACTCTATTTCCCAACACGTTGGCTTATCCATGAATGAACCCATGTCGCTGGACAAACACCTGCCTGAGAACCTGCGTATTCCTCCCAATTCGGTGGAGGCGGAGCAGGCGGTACTGGGCGGTTTGCTACTCAATAACAGCGCCTGGGATGATGTGGCCGAGCGGGTGGGCGCGCGGGATTTCTACCGTAAGGAGCACCGCCTGATTTTCGAGGTGATTGCCCAGCTGGTGGAAGAGGAAA
>NZ_LWEZ01001109.1:0-878 GCF_001634945.1 Alcanivorax sp. HI0044 | reverse complement strand
GCATGGGCTAGCTGCATTGGACAATCATGGGGATTGTGTCCCGGCTTTCAACAGGCAAAGCGCTTTCTTTGGCAGGAATCTGGATCGTTTGCGCAAAACACCGCCAATTCAGCCCCCAGGGCCCTATGAACGGCGGGAGCGACTCCAGATCACCGTACCGGTCAGCGCCAGCACCACCAGCACCAGGGCCGCCAGGTCCATTACTAACTGGCCGGCCAGACCGAACAAACGCCCGGCATGCAGATCCAGCAACAAACGCTGCCAATTCAGTGACGGCGGTACACTTTGCGCCACTACACGCTGCTTCATGGTTACGGGCAGGGCCTGGAACAGGGAGGGCGCCCAGGTGGCGCCCTCGGGCAGCGCCACGCTGGCCAGCTGATCCACATCGTACTGGCTCAACCCCTGCTCGGTTTTCAGCACCAGCCCCTGATCATTGCGCCCCAGGGTACTGAATGCAGGCACCCCGTAGGCTGGCCCCATACGCTCCACCTGTTGGCCCTGGGCATCCAGCAGCAACAGTGCGTCAGCACAGCCGACCACCGTCCAGCCATTATCCTGCACCACGCCACGCAACGGCGCCCGACAATAGAGGCTCTTTTCCCCGTCAATAAACAGGCTGTCATTGGCCTGGGCATACCAGCGGTTATCCAGGACGATACCCGACACGGACTCTGGCACCGGCGCACCGTACCAGCGCGCCAGCAATGGCGGCAGCGGCCGGGACGACCAGCCGAAGGACTCGATATGATTAAGCAGGACGCCGGTGACAGATAGCACCAGCACGGGCAGCGCCACGGCTAACCCCAACCAGCGATGCCAGCGGCGCCACTGGCTTGTGGATTTGCGTTGTTTCACCGGCTCTTCCCATGGCCAAC
>NZ_LWEZ01001108.1:0-289 GCF_001634945.1 Alcanivorax sp. HI0044 | reverse complement strand
CCCGCCATGGTCCGCCTTCACGATGTTGGCGTAGGCAATCCCTTCTTTGCCATGGGCGCGCTTGTTAAACGCCAATTGCCAACCGGGTAATTGCGCCCGTAACGATTGCCGATAGCGCATGCCCCGCACCGCCATTCGTGCCGGGTTCATGTTCGACCCATAGGCAAAGTAATAATCACACTCCACACATCACTCCTGGTTATTGCTGGACGCCGGATGCCCGACGACAGACGCCTGCATTCAAAACCTGAAAAACTTAAACCCTGGTCGCCATGCTCTCTGCACAAAA
>NZ_LWEZ01001107.1:0-366 GCF_001634945.1 Alcanivorax sp. HI0044 | reverse complement strand
CTGCTCAAAATATAGTCAATTCGGGCGCGGTAGTATAAAGAGAACACCTCACGCTGCAAGCATCACGCGGTAGAGCCAGTATCAGCGCAGCACCGAAACGCCAGCTCGCACAGGAGAAACAGCCGTGTCGACACTCTGATCCGGCCAGTTTCGAGTTGCGAGAAACGAGTTTCGAAAGACATAAACCACAAACAGGCACTTCCTGAAGGTTTTCGTCACTCGAAACTCGTTACTCGCTTCTGTTTATCGCGCCGCCAGCGACGCTCCTACGGAGAGCATGTAGCGTGCAGCGTGTTGCGTGTAAGCTATTCTACTATAGAACCCTGATTCTCTTGGCATGGATTGCGCTTGGACTCTCTGAACCTG
>NZ_LWEZ01001106.1:0-404 GCF_001634945.1 Alcanivorax sp. HI0044 | reverse complement strand
CAAAGCCTCCACCCACAAGAAAGCCCCCTCGCAGGCTATCTTCAACAGCCCAGGAGTTTCCGGTGGCCAAGGCCACCAGCAGCGTCACTAGGGAACCTCTGAAAAACTCCTTGCGTACTCAGTCTTTCAGGCTGGTTCGCAATCTATACCCCATTCGGGGCACAGAGGGCGCGCTTTTGAAGGTGTCCCCTAACTGGGATCGAGATATGTCCATCCATCGAAAAAGCGCAACAACGAGTGCGGGCCAGCCTGGATGACCCGAAGCACCCGTTCGGGCATAAAGGCGCGGCCTGAAGCGCACACCTGCTGCGCCTTGCCTCTAGGAAAGGGAACCACCCTGTCCGTCAAGACAAGACTCAACAGCTGCACGCTTCAGGCCACGCTGAGTACGCAAAGAGTTATTC
>NZ_LWEZ01001105.1:0-816 GCF_001634945.1 Alcanivorax sp. HI0044 | reverse complement strand
TACCCCTGACTCACCCCCTCTTCTCATTCGCCAATCCGCCCGTTTCGGGCTCACCGTTTTTCTTGGAGATTTACCATGGCACATCTTGTCGAAAGCATGGCCTATGCAGGCCGCACCCCCTGGCACGGGCTGGGCAACCAGCTCGCCGCCCAACAGCCCCTCAATGTCTGGATGCAGGAAGCCGGCATGGACTGGGAGATCCGTGAGACTCCTGTTCGCTTCATTAGCAGCGAGGCTGGATCCCTGGGACAGATCTCATCCTTCCCGGATCAGAAGGTGCTGTTCCGATCAGATAATCAGGCGCCTCTGTCCGTAGTGAGCAACCGCTTCAAGGTGGTTCAGCCCCGGCAGATCCTGGAGTTTTACCGGGACCTCACCGAGCGCTCCGGCTTTGAACTGGAAACCGCTGGCGTCCTTAAAGGTGGCCGCAAGCTCTGGGCGCTGGCCCGCACCGGGCAAACAGGTTCTTTGGCTGGCAATGACCAGACCAACGGCTATGTGCTGCTGGCCACCGCCTGTGACGGTACCTTGGCGACCACTGCCCAGTTCACCAGCATCCGGGTGGTGTGCAACAACACCCTGGCGGTAGCCCTCAATGGCGCCGGCCAGGCGGTGAAAGTCCGGCACAACACCACCTTCGATGCTCAGGCGGTCAAGAAACAGCTGGGTATCTCCGTCTCTGCCTGGGATGACTTCATGTATCGCTTGAAAGCGCTGAGCGAACGACGGATCACCCGCAAGACCGCCGAGAAGGTCATGCGTTCGGTCTTCACCGATGTGAACTACTCCTCTGGGGACATGCTGGTGAAGCCCAAC
>NZ_LWEZ01001104.1:0-292 GCF_001634945.1 Alcanivorax sp. HI0044 | reverse complement strand
ATCGAAAATCACCTGGCAGGCTCGCTGGAATCGGATCGACCGACGCATACGATGTAGAACGCCGGACGCCGGACGCCGGACGCCGGACGCCGGACGCCGGACGCCGGACGCCGGACGCCGGACGCTAGAAGCTAGAAGCTAGAAGCTAGAAGCTAGAAGCTAGAAGCTAGAAGCTAGAAGCTAAATCCCGGCGTTGAGTCATTCAGTTTTAAAGCGGTAATACCCCAAGGTATTGCCGCTTTTGCGTTTAGCATCCGGCGTCTGGCATCAAGCGTGGCCACGTGCAGCGTGT
>NZ_LWEZ01001103.1:0-1960 GCF_001634945.1 Alcanivorax sp. HI0044 | reverse complement strand
CGGAGCATCTGTGTCTGTATCGCAGCAGTGACCGGGTATTGCTCAGCGGGGATCAGGTGCTGCCGACCATTTCCAGTAATTTGATGGTGCGCCCCACGGAGCCGGACGCCAATCCGGTAACCGCCTTTGTGGATAGCCTGACAGTAATCCGCGATGCATTGCCGGAAGACACGCTGGTGCTGCCCGCCCACGGTTTGCCTTTCCGGGGGCTGCATACGCGGATCAATGCGTTGGCGGATCACCATGCCGAGCAGCTGGATCAGGTGCATGCTGCCTGCTGTGAGCAGCCTCATAATGCCCACGATGTGTTGCCGGTGATGTTCAAGCGGACCCTGGATGTGCAGCAAATGATGTTTGCCATGGGCGAGAGCATTGCGCACCTTAATTGCCTGCTGGAGCAGGGCAGGGTGCAGCGCGAAGACCGCGATGGGATCTGGCTCTTTGCGGCCTGATCTGAGGGTAAGTTGAAAGTTCAAAGTACAAAGTTGAAAAGCGCGCACGAGCCTGGCATGAACAGTTAAGCCGTGTCCGCGCTGAGCGTTTGGTGGAAACACGTGGGAAGCCATTGATCGGTTGGTTGTCCCATTTTTCGTCCTTTTTAACTTTACACTTTGAACTTTCAACTGCTCTCACAACCATTGCGTCATCACCCCGATCCACAACGCCAGCATCGGCACGACCAGCACAAAGAACAATCCGTTCCAGCGCCAGGCGATCCGGTAGGGCGAGCGGCCGATCAACTGGCTGAGTACCAGCATCGATGCAGTGAACGGCGAGGAGATCATCGACAGGCTCCAGGCGCACATCAGGCCCACGGCCAGCAGGCGTGGGTCTGCGCCCACTCCATCGCCCAGCAGCGAAGCCAATAGTGTTACCGACACAATAGGATTGAGCCCTACCTGTGCCAGTGCCACCACCAGCAGCATGGCAGCCACGGCCATGGCGGCGCCTTGCAGATGGGTGGCCAGTAGCAGCTCGTGCAGGGCCTGTTGATTCACCAGCGGGGTAATCAATGCGCCCAGGCAGGCGGAGCCGCCCAGCACGGCAATTTCTCCCCGATTGGAACCGAAGATCAAACGCGAATGGCGGGCGAGCAAGGTGAGCGATCGGCGCAGCCCGGTGCCGCCACCCAGTCGCCGCCTCTGCTTTGCCATCCACAGGATGGCAGCAAGCGGGCAGGCAATCAGGACGGCGACGGGCAAACGCAGATTTCCTGCCAGGGCGACGGCAAATACGCTCAGGGTGATCAGCAAGGCCAGCAAGGTGAAGCGAATCAGTGGCGATAGTGAGGGCGGCTGTGTTGCAGGTACCCGTTGCGCCAGTTGTTTGGGTCTGAGCTGCCAGTCCAGCCACCAGCCGAGCAGAAAAAAGAGCCCGGCGGTGGGCAGCGCCACCGGGGCCAGGCTGGCCCAGGTGAGACTGGGTATATTGGCCAGAATGACTGCCATGGTCACCCCCAGCGGCGATACCAGAGGGGCCAGGGCAAAGCCGCGTAAAATGGACAGCATCATCCGCCGTTCGCGGGCTTGCTGGATATCATCGTGGCCACCAGCAGCCTTGAGGGTATTGCTGCGCATCACCATGGCGCCGAACAGGTTCAGCACTCCGATGTTAATAATGATGCCGAACAGCGCTGTCCCCAGGGACAGGGTGGGGTAGCGTAGGGCGGGCTTCTGGCGGATCAGGGTCTGCCCGGCATCGCGAACCAGCCGCGAGCGCATGGCAGAGACGCGCAGCAGGCCCAGTGATGAAACGAAAGTGGCGAAAAAACAGAGGCGGTCTAGGGCCTGCAGCAAAACCGGAACCGGCTGGGCTTCACGGCAGATGACAACGCCGGCCATGGCGATAACCACCAGCAGAATGCCTTTGGCCATGCGTGCTTGCCGGGGCCATTGCACCAGCAGGTAAAGCAGCAGTGTGATCCGCGCCAGCCAGGCCCCGGCGTCCAGATCGAACACCA
>NZ_LWEZ01001102.1:0-424 GCF_001634945.1 Alcanivorax sp. HI0044 | reverse complement strand
CGAGTACTGCGCACATCACCGATACCGGCCAGGCTTGGCTACGGCAGGCATCGATGAAGGCAAATCTTATTTGCCGTGCTTGGCGAAGTACTCGTCCGCCTTTTTTAGGATTTCATTCTCCAGCTCGGCTCGCTTGAGCTGCTTTTTCAGGCGAGAAATCTCTCCTTCCAGGTCTTTGAGGCTTTTATCGGGTCCCGTGTTCTGGACGGATTTAGCAGACGGTTTCTTGGTCACAATCCATTCTCTTCGCCAGCGGCTTAACAACTTTGGGTGTATGCCTAGCTTGCCAGCTAGTGCGGACTGTGTCTGCGTGGTGGATAGCGAGGCCTGCACGGCCTCGCGTTTGAAATCATCGCTGAAGTAGCGCTTGGCTTTGTATTTCATGACACCTTCTCTCCAAATGAAGGTGTCTACTTTTTCCGGG
>NZ_LWEZ01001101.1:0-333 GCF_001634945.1 Alcanivorax sp. HI0044 | reverse complement strand
CGCTGATTGCACTGATGCTGCCCTACAGCCTGACACTGCTGCTGGGGTGGTCTGTATTGCTGGGTGTGTGGATCGGGTTTGGCTGGCCGCTGGGGCCGTGAGTTGAAAGTGAAAAGTTTAAAGTTGAAACGCGTGACAGGTCACTCTGATCAGAACGCAAAGAGGCCGCGCCCAAGTCACAGGCGCGGCCTCTTAATTTGAAAACGGTTAAAACGCTTACTCTCGCTTCAACTTTCAACTTTCAACTTCTAGCTATTATTTGATCAACCGAATCGTCAGCGGATAACGGTAGTGCTCTCCACCATTGGCCTTTACGGCAGCCACGATGGTCAT
>NZ_LWEZ01001100.1:0-449 GCF_001634945.1 Alcanivorax sp. HI0044 | reverse complement strand
GCCATGCGGTCCCGGCATTCCTTTCTCATTAGGTGGCACATTCGTGCAACATTCTGAAAAGAATGCCGGCTCCACGGTAACTATGGTACTACGGTGCCACAACAGTGTGGCGCCGATAACTCTCTGACAATCAAGGTCTACCCGTGCGTATTGCGCGGATCTTAACAAGGGAGTCTCTGAATAACCCCTTGCGTACTCAGCGTGGCCAGAAGGGTGCAGCTGTTGTGTTGTGTCGCGACGGACAGGGTGGCTCCCTTTCCTAGCGATAAAGCGCAGCAGATGTGCCCTTCAGGCCGCGCCCTCCGGGTCTTCCAGGCCGGCCCGCACTCGTTGTTGCGTTTTTTCGATGGATGGACATACACCTTCAAAATCGCGCCTAGATTGCGAGCCAGCCTGAAAGACTGAGCATNCAAGGGGTTATTCAGAGACTCCCAAGAACAATCAGTGGT
>NZ_LWEZ01001099.1:0-684 GCF_001634945.1 Alcanivorax sp. HI0044 | reverse complement strand
CTGCAGCAGGGCTTTCGTGTCCAGGCTGGTGGAGTCCTTGCTGCGCTTCCAGGTCACGGAGCCCTCGGTGAAGGTGGCCTTGCTGGCCAGCCCCATGGTCTGCTGGATGCGTTGCTTGAGGGTGGACTCTCGCTCGTTCAACCGGCCCAGGGTGTCCCGCAGATCCAGCAGCTCATTGAAGTCGCCCTCCATGGCTGGGTTATCCGTGAGGTCCAAGGTTTGCCCTTTGTCCTGGGGGTAGAGGGCTTGCAGGGCGTTCCCGGCAGAGTCGGAGCCATCCGGGTCCGGCGGGGTGTCCGCTTCCACCAGCTGCCAGAACTCCCGCTCAAGCTCGTACAGGTGAGCAATCAGCGCTTCGTCCCGCTCGATGCGGTGAATCTGCAACTCTTGACCACAGATCAGCACGGCCACATCGGCAGCCTGCTTGCCGGTGACGGCCAGCTGATGCTGCACTTGGCACTGGATGTACTCGGGAACCCCGTCCGCCCACAGCTGGGCGCCGTACTGTCCGGTGGTCTTGCACTCGAGGATCTGCACATCGTCATTACCGACGACAGCGTAATCCAGGTTGGCGAGCATCCAGGGCTTGTCGTCATCCGGGTGCTGCAGCACGGCATTCACGCGCCGTACTTTGTTGCCAGTGATCTTGGCGTAAGCCTCGGCTACCTTTGGCTCCAGCAGGGT
>NZ_LWEZ01001098.1:0-265 GCF_001634945.1 Alcanivorax sp. HI0044 | reverse complement strand
TGATGATGCCACGCTCTACACGGCCGGTTACTACAGTACCGCGACCAGAGATGGAGAATACGTCTTCGATCGGCATCAGGAACGGCTGATCAACGGCACGCTCCGGCTCCGGGATGTACTCGTCCAGGCACTCAACCAGCTTCTGCACGGCAGGCATACCGATGTCGCTGGTATCGCCTTCCAGAGCCTTCAGGGCAGAACCCTTGATGATCGGGGTGTCGTCGCCCGGGAAGTCGTAGTCGCTCAGCAGCTCACGCACTTCCAT
>NZ_LWEZ01001097.1:0-208 GCF_001634945.1 Alcanivorax sp. HI0044 | reverse complement strand
ATGTACGCTTCAGGCCGTGCCCTCCGGGTCTTCCAGGCTGGCCCGCACTCGTCGTTGCGTGTGGAAGGTGAAGAGTCGATGGATGGACATATCTCGATCCCAGTTAGGGGACACCTTCAAAATCGCGCCCTCTGTGCCCCGAATGGGGTATAGATTGCGAGCCAGCCTGAAAGACTGAGCATGCAAGGAGTTGTTCAGAGACTCCCTA
>NZ_LWEZ01001096.1:0-809 GCF_001634945.1 Alcanivorax sp. HI0044 | reverse complement strand
ACGTGATTGATGGTTCTCGCCTCCACCATTACCGCAAAGGCACAGGTGGTCGCGCAAAAACGGACGCCTCTGATGCGCAGCTACTTGCCCGCCATCTGCAACATGAAAAAGAGGCGTTGCGCCGCTGGAGCCCGCCACCCAAGGCGTATCGGACGCTGCAGACCCTACTGCGCCGCCGTGCGGCACTGGTCAAGGCGCGAACCATTATCCAGCAAAGCCTGGGTGCAGAGCCGCTACTCAAAGCGGGCTTGAAGAGGTTGATCTCTCAGATCAACACGCTGGATGCACAGATCCAGAAACACCTTCGCGACACGGTAAGAGACGCTGGGCTCAGCGAACAGGTGCAACGGTGCAAGGCCCTGGAGGGCGTGGGCGATCTGACCGCCTACGCTCTGGTCATGGCCTTCTTAAGGGGCGACTTCAGGAACAGTGATGCCTTCGTGGCCTTCCTGGGGATGGACGTTCACGTGAGAGACTCAGGCACCAAAACCGGCAAGCGAAAACTGACGAAGAAAGGGGACTCAGAAGCTCGCAGGCTGCTTTACTGCGCGGCCATGGTCGCTCGCCGGAGCAAGCGTTGGGCTGGGGTCTATCAGGCTTATCTGGACCGGGGGCTGGCAACCATTCAGGCGCTGGTCATCCTGGCGCGCAAACTCGTTCGCATCGCCTTCGCGCTTATGAAAAATGGCACCGACTATCAGCCGGCCCCTGCCTCATGAAGACTGGGGTGGACAACATAGAATCTCCTACAGTGATTCTGTACCAGCGGGGACGGTTGCAAATACCTTCTCCCACAACGCCGGCAGGAA
>NZ_LWEZ01001095.1:0-862 GCF_001634945.1 Alcanivorax sp. HI0044 | reverse complement strand
CGGAGGACGATCAAAGCTAGAAGCTAGAAGCCACAAAAAAACCGCGCCCGAAGGGGTGCGGTTTTTTTGTGGCTTCTAGCTTCTAGCTTTGATCGTCCTCCGGACGATGTCCTCGCTTCGCTCGGTTCGCACCCTAAACGGTGCTTGTATGTTTGAATGCTCTTCCTGCAACCATGCAGGACTTGCCGGGGTGGAGGGACCAAAGGAGCATCTGACCCAAGGGTACAGACGGTAGGAGATTTGGCCCCACCCCGCACCTATTCATACGCCGATAAAGAATCCATCGGCTGAGTTGCACCTCAGACCGACGATACCTAGCAAGCCAGCGTTTCAGGTGCGCCCCGACAAGCATGTGTAACCTAGCGCAAGGGGCTGTTCAGTGGCAATGCAAGTAGAACCCTCCATTATCGGCATCGACGTGGCCAAGGCCGAGTTGGTCATCTATTTTCTGGGCCAGACCTATTCCATTGAGAACACACCCCAAGCCATTCGGGCTTGGCTCAAGGATCTGCCTTCCCTCTGCGAGATAGCCATCGAGGCCACTGGCACTTATCACATGGATGTCATTGAGCTGGCCCACCGTAAAGGCCACCACATCTACGTGATTGATGGTTCTCGCCTCCACCATTACCGCAAGGGCACAGGTGGTCGCGCAAAAACGGACGCCTCTGATGCGCAGCTACTTGCCCGCCATCTGCAACATGAAAAAGGGGCCTTGCGCCGCTGGAGTCCGCCACCCAAGGCGTATCGGACGCTGCAGACCCTACTGCGCCGCCGTGCGGCACTGGTCAAGGCACGAACCATTATCCAGCAAAGCCTGGGTGCAGAGCCGCTACTCAAAGCGGGCTTGAAGAGGTTGATC
>NZ_LWEZ01001094.1:0-5872 GCF_001634945.1 Alcanivorax sp. HI0044 | reverse complement strand
GGGGGGCAAGCCCAAGCCGGTGTCGATCATGTCCACGGTGATCATTATTGCGCTGCTGGATACGCTGGTGGCGCTGGGTTCCGGTGTGGCCATGTTCCCGCTGATCTTCTCCAATGATCTGCAGGTAGGCCAGGGGCCGGGCATGATGTTCGTAACGCTGCCGCTGGCGTTTGGTCAGATGCCGGGCGGCATGTTGTTCGGTTCCCTGTTCTTCATTCTGGTCGTCTCTGCGGCCTGGAGCTCGTCCATCAGTTTGGGGGAGCCGGTGGTGGCGTGGCTGGTGGAGCGCGGTCTGTCCCGGGGGGTGGCCGCTACCGTGGTGGGGCTGGGTGCCTGGGTGCTGGGCATCGGTTCGGTGCTGTCTTTTAACCTGTGGCAGGACAATACGTTCCTGGCGGGTACCTTCTTCGACAACATGGAATTCCTGTCCACCACGGTGATGTTGCCGCTGGGTGGCCTGTTGATTGCCATCTTTGCGGGTTGGGTGATGAAGGAAACCCATGCGCGCAAGGAACTGGGGATCAAGAACTTCAAGCTGTACCTGGTGTGGCGCGCGCTGGTGCGGATTTTCTCTCCGGCGGCGGTGGTCGCCTTGTTTGTGTATTCCATCTGGAGTGCCGTGGCGCCTGCCGATGAGGCTGCCCCGGTGAAGGAACCGGAACCGGTTGCGCCGGCGGCCTCTGAAGCGCCGGGCGTGGCGGCCGGGGCCGAGATCCCTGCGCCAGTGGCAGAGCCCGCGGATGATGCTGAAGACGGTGAGGTGCCGTCGGCGCCGCTGGAGCCAGCACAATGAGTGATGCCATGATTCACGTGGAAGTGACCTATGCGTTGCCGGAAAAGCAGCGTTTGATAGGCCTGGATGTGCCTGAAGGGACCACCATGCTGGAGGCGGCCCGGTTATCGGGTATCGACGAGCAATTTGCCGGCCTGGAGCTGGGCAAGGCGTCCATGGGGGTGTTCGGCAAGGTGGTGGCGAACCCGGCGGGGCATGTACTCAAGGCGGGCGAGCGGGTGGAGATCTACCGCCCGTTGACGGCGGACCCGAAGCTTAATCGCAAGAAACGAGCAAAAGAAAAAGCCTCTGCAGACAAGGGCTGAGAGGCTTTTTTTATAGCGTGGCCGGTCAGCAAGGGGGCCGCTCGCTTATTCGGCCTCATCCTTGCGCTCAGCGGCTTTGCGCTGCAATTCCAGATCATTGCGTCCGGAGGTCTTGGCCTTGAAGTCGTCGATGACTTCACCTTCGTAGCGGCTGTAGGTGCCGTTTTCAAAGTACACGGTGATGCTCTGGCTGACGTTCTCGCCCTTGCCGGGCCGGTAAGTCATTGGGTAGATCCACAGGTCCGGGGTAAACGGGTCGACCAGAGTCGGTGCGCCGAGCACGTAGCGCACTTGCTCCGGTGACATGCCGGGCTGCAGCTCGCTGAGCATATCTTCGGTGACGAAGTTGCCTTGTGGGATATCAATGCGGTAGACGCCGGGGAATCGCAGGGTGCTGCAGCCGGCGGTGGCCAGAAGTGATATCAGTGTCAGTGAAACTAGAATCCGGGGCATGATTTTCGACTTCGCTAAGTGTTCGGGCGATAATACAGACTTGGGAACCCATGACAAACTCCCGTCTGGTAGTCTGGTCCTCTTCATGGACAGTTCACCGGGCGAGGAGTTCGCCTTGGTGCCTCCGGTGGTACAGATTTTCCGCCTTTTTTAAAACCGCCATTGATTGGCAGATGGAGCATACGCATTGGATAATCAGGATCTCAGAAAAGCGGGCCTTAAAGTGACCCTGCCGCGGGTGAAAATCCTGCAGCAACTGGAGAAGTCCGAAGAGCGCCATCTGAGCGCGGAAGACATCTACAAGTCATTGATGGACTCCGGCGAAGACGTGGGGCTGGCCACGGTGTATCGCGTGCTGACCCAGTTCGAGCAGGCTGGCATGGTGCTGCGCCACAATTTCGAAGGGGGCTCAGCCGTTTTCGAGCTGGCCGATGAAGACCATCACGACCACATGGTGTGCATGGAAACCGGCCAGGTGGTGGAATTCATGGATGACGTGATCGAGAAGCGCCAGCACGCCATTGCCGAGGAGCACGGTTACGAAATCGTGGATCACTCGCTGGTGTTGTACGTCAAGCCGAAGAAGAAGTAGTAGCGCCTCACGCAGCACGCTTCATGTCGCACACGGGCGTGGTGCCTGTTGCGTGAAGCATGCTGCGTTTCTTGTCAGGCTGCCTGGGCTTTGCTCAGCATCTCTTTGGCGTGATTGCGGGTGGATTCGGTGATTTCCACGCCACCCAGCATGCGCGCCAGCTCTTCCACCCTTGCGGTCTCGTCCAGCCCCTGAATGCGGGTGTGGGTGGTGTCGTCTCCCTGAATCTTGTGTACCTGCCAGTGCTGGTGCCCCTGGCTGGCGACTTGTGGCTGGTGGGTAATGCACAGCACCTGGGCGTGCTGGCCCAGCTCGCGCAGTAACCGGCCGACGATCTCGGCGACGCCGCCGCCCACGCCCACATCCACTTCATCGAATACCAGGCTTGGCACGGTCAGGTTGCGTGCACAGATCACCTGAATGGCCAGGCTGACCCGCGACAGCTCGCCCCCGGATGCCACCTTGCCCAGCGGTTTGAGCGGCTGGCCGGGGTTGGCGGAGAACAGGAACTCCACCTCTTCCAGGCCGTCGAGTGTGGGGCTGCATTCGCTGAGGCTCGCATCCAGCTGGGCCGCTTTCATGCCCAGGGCGGTGAGTTGTTTCTGTACTTGCTGGCTGAGGGCCTTGGCGGCGCTACGACGCGCCTTGCTGAGTTTGCGTGCGCTGTCCATATAGTGCTGCTGGGCCGACGTTTCCTGCTCGGCCAGGGCGTGCAGGTGGGCGTCCACATTGCCCAGCGCGTCGGACTCGGCCAGCAGGCTGCGGTGATGCTCCACCAGTTCTTCCGGGCGAACGCGATGTTTGCGGGCCAGGGTGTAACACTGGCTCAGGCGCTCTTCCACCTGGCTCAGGCGCGCCGGGTCCAGGTCCAGTTTTTCCAGATAATGGCGCAGATCGTCGGCGGCGGCTTCCACTTGCAGGCGGGCGGATTCCACGGTGTCGGCAATGCTGCCCAGGCCGTCGTCGTTGTTGCGGGCGTCATCCAGCCAGTGGCTGACCTGGCTGAGGTGGTCGTTGCAGGTGCCCTCCTCGCCTTCATAAAGCGCGTTCAATGATTGCTGGCAGACGCGGATCAGGCTTTCTGCGTTGCCCAGCCGCTGCTGCTCTTGCTCCAGTTGTTCGAGCTCGCCGTCTTGCAGGGCGAGGGCGTCCAGCTCTTCCAGCTGGAAACGCAGCAGCTCTTCTTTCTCGTTCTGTTCGCGGGCCTGGTTTAGGGCCTCGTCGTGGGCGCGGCGGGCCTTCTGCCAGTGGCGCCAGTGCTCGCGCACGCTGTTGGCCAGGTCGCGGGCGTCGGCAAAGTTGTCCAGTAGCTGGCGGTGGGCGTCTTTTTTCAGCAGCGCCTGATGTTCGTGCTGGCTGTGGATGCTGATCAGGCGTTCGCCCAGCTCGCGGACTTCCGCCAGCGGCGTGGGGGTGCCGTTCACATAGGCCCGGGAGCGGCCGTCGGCGCGCACGGTGCGGCGCAGCAGGCACTGCTCTTCATCATCCAGTTCCCGTTCGGCCAGCCATTGGCGGGCGGCCAGGTTGTTGCTCACATCAAAGGTGGCCAGCACCTCGGCGCGGTCGTGCCCGTGGCGCACGATGGATGAATCGGCGCGATCCCCGAGGGTGAGCCCAAGGGCGTCGATGATGACGGATTTGCCTGCCCCGGTTTCGCCGCTGATGACGGTGAGCCCGTTTTCGGGCTCCAGCTCCAGCTGGTCAACGGTGGCAAAATGACGAACGCTCAGGTGTGTCAGCATGGTGCTCCTCCGGAACAGGCGAAATCGGGGTTAAGCGGTGGTGCTCTGGGTCTGGATGACCCGGGTGCCGGCAAGGTGGTCGTGCAGGCAGCGGCGGTCAGACCGGAAAATCAGCAGCGGGTCGACAATCATGATCAGATTGACGCCGGGCAGCTGGGCGAGCACGTGAAAAACAAGGTAGCGCAGGCCGTAGAGCTTGCCTGCGGGCACGTTGTCCTGCTCCATGCCGACGATGCGCATATTGAGAATCGTCTTGCCAATGGTTTGCTGGCGGTTGAACAGCAGCCAGCCCTGCAGGGCGAGGAAGATCAGTTCCCCGGCGATGAACAGGCCAATGCTGGTGGTCAGGTTGATGTCGCCGCTGCCTTGCATCAGGGCGTCCCAGATGCCGGTGAAGTAGATGATCGGGCCGATGACCAGTAGCTGTACCAGCCCATCAATGATGGAGCCAAGAAAACGGTACAGGCGGCTGGCCAGTTCCGGGCTGTCGGGCCTGGCCGGGCGCCGGGTGGTGCTGTCCGGGGCCTGGTAGGGGTTGTTCGGGTTTTCGTCGGTCATGATGACGTCCTTGTTATGATGACTGTTCTTATGGTCAGTATTGCTAATGGTAGGGGAATCGCGCGCAGAGTGTAAGCCCTCTGCCCAATGAAACCCGGCTGCGGTTCTCTATATAATAGAGGGGCGATTTTCTGGTACATATACCCCCATGGCAAAGCTGGATCTTAACGAACGTAAACAACGACTGCTGATGACGCTGGTGGAGCGGCATATCCGCGATGGCCAGCCGGTGGGCTCGAAGACGCTGGCCAGTGGCAGCGGCCTGACCGTGAGCCCGGCTACGGTGCGCAATATCATGTCTGAGCTGGAGGAGTTGGGGGTGCTGAGCAGCCCGCACACCTCGGCGGGGCGCATCCCCACAGAGCTGGGGTACCGCCTTTATGTGGATTCGCTATTGGCGACCAGTGTCATGGAGCGCCCGGACCACCGACACTTGAAGAAGGAGCTGCGGCAGCTGCTGGCGCCGGAGCAGTCCTCCCAGGAGTTGATTGCCCAGGCGTCGAAAACCCTGGCTGAGCTGACGCGCATGGCCGGGCTGGTGGCAGTGCCGCGGCGGGATGTGTCCACATTGCGGCAGGTGGAGTTTTTGCCGTTGTCGGGCAAGCGGGTGCTGGTGGTGCTGGTGGTTAACCGCTCCGAGGTGCAGAACCGCATCATCCATACCGATCGGGATTACGATGAGGTGGAGTTGCGCCAGGCGGCCAACTATATCAACCACACCTATGCGGGCTGCGACCTGAACAGCATTTGCGATGGTTTGCTGGATACCATGAACGCCGACCGCCAGCAGATGGATGCCCTGATGCAGACGGCGGTGGCGGTGGCGGACAAGGCCCTGCGCACCGAGCGGCCCGATTCCGATTATGTGGTTTCCGGGGAATCCAACCTGATCCAGTCTGCCGAGGCGGAAAACCTGGGGCAGCTGCGCAACCTGTTCGACGCCTTCAACCACAAGCGCGATATCCTGCATTTGCTGGAGCGGTCCATGAAGGCCGACGGGGTGCAGATCTTTATCGGCCGTGAATCCGGCTTCCAGCCCTTCGAGGATTATTCGCTGATTTCTGCACCCTACCAGGCGGATAACGGCCCGATGGGGGTGCTCGCCGTGGTTGGCCCCACCCGCATGGACTATGAAAAGGTGATTCCCACCGTGGATATTACTGCCAAGATCCTCTCGGCAGCGCTGACCCAGCTTTAATCTCGTTGACAGTGGATAGTTAACAGCTGCGCGGGCGAGGTTGTCGATTTTGGAACGTATGAGGCCGCGCCTAGGCTTGTGGGCGCGGCCTTTTGCGTCTCAGAAGCTGATCGGGGTATCCCGCAGCGCTGCCAACTGACCACTATCCACTGTCAACTGCCCCTTCCCCCTTGAATCCCCACCAATAGTTCCCATATCTTTGCCCGCTTTCCTGATAAAAGCCCGGATAGG
>NZ_LWEZ01001093.1:0-943 GCF_001634945.1 Alcanivorax sp. HI0044 | reverse complement strand
CTGATTCTGGCCCCCCGCTTTAAACCCTTTGTGGAAGATTCACTGGGTAAATGGGCCGGTAGTGGCCAGCGCATCCTTGCTCACCCAGGGGATGATTACCCCACCCTTCCCTGTGACCTGAGCGAGCCAGTCACACTGGCCGTGGGCCCGGAGGGAGGCTGGACGGATTATGAAGTGGATATGCTGCAGCGACAGGGATTTGCCTGTCACCGTTTCGGAGCAAGAATCTTACGCGTGGAAACGGCATTGCCAGCATTGGTCGGCCGGCTGATGAGGCTGCCGTAGCAGCATGCCCTGCAGCCGAACCGCATACGAATCACGGCCTCGACTGCAAAGACAGGAAAGGTGCTAGGGAACCTCTGAAAAACTCCTTGCATGCTCAGCGTGGCCTGAAGCGTGCAGCTGTTGCGTCTTGTCTTGATGGTCAGGGTGGCTCCCTTTCCGAGAGGCAAGGCGCAGCAGATGTGCGCTTCAGGCCACGCCCTTCGGGTCATTCAGGCTGGCCCGCACTCGTTGTTGCGCTTTTTCGATGGATGGACATATCTCGATCCCAGTTAGGGGACACCTTCAAAAGCGCGCCCTCTGTGCCCCGAATGGGGTATAGATTGCGAACCAGCCTGAAAGACTGAGTACACAAGGAGTTTTTCAGAGGTTCCCTAGCGGCGATACGGCCCGCGGCGGGCCTTGCGCGGTGGCTTGCTGCCGCTGCGCTGGTGGCGCAGGCGAGCACGGCCGTAAAGCCCGGTGTACTTCTTGCCCTTGAGTTCCACCTTGTCGATCAGCGCTTTCATTTGCTCCGGCTCCAGCTCCATCCAGCGCCCCTGACGCAACTGCGGAGGTAGCGTCAGGTCACCAAAGCGGATCCGCATCAGGCGAGCCACTTCCAGGTCCTGGGACTGAAACAGGCGACGCACTTCCCGGTACTTGCCGCCGGTCAGCGTGG
>NZ_LWEZ01001092.1:0-521 GCF_001634945.1 Alcanivorax sp. HI0044 | reverse complement strand
TATTTGCGACCAGGCGGATAATGTTGCCGGTATTGGGCGGAATTTCCGGTTCGAACAGGGCGATATGCAGCATGTTGGATTTTGCCTTGGCGGGATGGTCGTGGTACTGATCAAAACTAAGGAACCTCTGAAAAACTCCTTGCATGCTCAGCGTGGCCTGAAGCGTGCAGCTGTTGCGTCTTGTCTCGATGGTCAGGGTGGCTCCCTTTCCGAGAGGCAAGGCGCAGCAGATGTGCGCTTCAGGCCACGCCCTTCGGGTCATTCAGGCTGGCCCGCACTCGTTGTTGCGCTTTTTCGATGGATGGGCATACACCTTCAAAAGCGCGCCTAGATTGCGAACCAGCCTGAAAGACTGAGTACGCAAGGAGTTTTTCAGAGGTTCCCTAATGCACCAAGAATAACAGGACATGGATGATGATGTGGAAACGCGGGATGTTGGCGTTGTTGTTTTTATTGGCGGCTTGCGGTGAGCCGACGCCGCAGGACAAGCCTGGGCAGCTGCTTTATGTGGCCCCCTACGG
>NZ_LWEZ01001091.1:0-482 GCF_001634945.1 Alcanivorax sp. HI0044 | reverse complement strand
GCACCGCATTGGTATTAAGGAACCTCTGAAAAACTCCTTGCGTACTCAGTCTTTCAGGCTGGTTCGCAATCTAGGCGTGCTTTTGAAGGTGTATGTCCATCCATCGAAAAAGCGCAACAACGAGTGCGGGCCAGCCTGAATGACCCGAAGGGCGTGGCCTGAAGCGCACATCTGCTGCGCCTTGCCTCTCGGAAAGGGAACCACCCTGACCATCAAGACAAGACGAAACAGCTGCACGCTTCAGGCCACGCTGAGCATGCAAGGAGTTTTTCAGAGGTTCCCTAGAGCATTAATGAATGCGCGTCAGTCTTGATTGCAAGCAGCTGAAGAGCGGACAAAAAGCGGGATCAATGGCGGGGAGACCGTTTCGAGTACGCCTGGAAGGAAAGCAGTGGCCGGGAGCCCCCCGGCATGGGCTGCATCACTCATCGAAGCTGGCTGACAAAAGAGGGCCTCACTTCTCCGGCTGTCCGTTACTGGCG
>NZ_LWEZ01001090.1:0-269 GCF_001634945.1 Alcanivorax sp. HI0044 | reverse complement strand
CTTGGCAGGCGATAGAGAAACGGGAAAACCATGGGGTTCTGCCCGCTGTGCTGAAAGTAACCAGATAGGGTCTTCCCTGCTGGGAGAAGCGCCCTTTTCTCAAGGAATGGCTGTGGTAGCGATGAGTCATCCATAGAGCGTAACGAGCCGGGGCGGCGTGAGCTGTCAGTTTTTAGAGGACAGGCCTGTCATCTGAATCTGATTATTAAGGAACCTCTGAAAAACTCCTTGCGTACTCAGTCTTTCAGTCTGGTTCGCAATCTATACCC
>NZ_LWEZ01001089.1:0-669 GCF_001634945.1 Alcanivorax sp. HI0044 | reverse complement strand
ACGTGTGGCTGGCGTTCTGAATATCTGATTGAGCTATAGATCTGCACACTTGGCAGGCGATAGAGAAACGGGAAAACCATGGGGTTCTGCCCGCTGTGCTGAAAGTAACCAGATAGGGTCTTCCCTGCTGGGAGAAGCGCCCTTTTCTCAAGGAATGGCTGTGGTAGCGATGAGTCATCCATAGAGCGTAACGAGCCGGGGCGGCGTGAGCTGTCAGTTTTTAGAGGACAGGCCTGTCATCTGAATCTGATTATTAAGGAACCTCTGAAAAACTCCTTGCGTACTCAGTCTTTCAGTCTGGTTCGCAATCTATACCCCATTCGGGGCACAGAGGGCGCACTTTTGAAGGTGTCCCCTAACTGGGATCGAGATATGTCCATCCATCGAAAAAGCGCAACAACGAGTGCGGGCCAAACTGGATGACCCGAAGGGCGCGGCCTGAAGCGCACACCTGCTGCGCCTTGCCTCTCGGAAAGGGAACCACCCTGACCATCAAGACAAGACGCAACAGCTGCACGCTTCAGGCCACGCTGAGCATGCCAGGAGTTTTTCAGAGGTTCCTTAGTTACCGCTACGCCACCTGCGCCAGGCTGAGCTGGGCGAAGCCCTCGAGGATAGCGCTGGCATCGTGGCCTTCACGCACTTCCTGCAGATGCGTATCGACCTGCT
>NZ_LWEZ01001088.1:0-419 GCF_001634945.1 Alcanivorax sp. HI0044 | reverse complement strand
TGAAAGACTGAGCATGTAAGGAGTTTTTTAGAGGTTCCCTGGCGCCCTCCCTACATGGCTTTGCCGTGCGGTGCCTGTTGGCGCCGTTCTTCGTATTTTATTGCTGCCGCTGCGCAGCCTTTGCTTGTTATTTCCAAACACAGGATTGAAATCCATGCTTCGAACGATTCAGCAGGACTGGTTCAGTAACGTCCGTGGCGACTTGCTGGCAGGGGCCGTTGTGGCGCTTGCGTTGATCCCGGAGGCGATTGCCTTCTCCATCATTGCCGGCGTGGACCCGAAAGTGGGTTTGTATGCCTCTTTCTGTATTGCCGTGGTGACGGCCTTCTTCGGCGGGCGCCCGGGGATGATTTCTGCAGCCACTGGCGCCATGGCGCTCACCCTTTGATATTTGAGGTTATTAATTACCAGGCTACCGT
>NZ_LWEZ01001087.1:0-906 GCF_001634945.1 Alcanivorax sp. HI0044 | reverse complement strand
TATGATTGGAGGCCTTCACGACGGCCGCGGTGGCGGTAACACAGGGGCGATTATCGCATGTTGCGCCGACCGGGCGTAGTGGTGAGGTGCTGCTGATGTGATGAGCCGGCCGGGGCTGCCTGTAATTGCCGGGGGCGTTCTGCTAGAATCCGCGCATTTCCTCACTACTCCGGGTGTTCATAATGACCCAAACACGGCTGAGTCCGCCCTAGGGAACATCTAAAAAACTCCTTGCGTGCTCAGCGAGACCTGAAGCGTGCAGCTGTTGTGTTTTGTCTCAACGGACAGGGTGGTTCCCTTTCCTAGAGGCAAGGCGCAGCAGATGGGCGCTTCAGGCCTCGCCCTTTGGGTCTTTCAGGCTGGCCCACACTCGTTGTTGCAATTTCTCGATGGATCGACATATCTCGATCCCCCTTGAGGGGACACCTTCAAAATTGCGCCTAGATTGTGAACCAGCCTGAAAGACTGAGCATGTAAGGAGTTTTTTAGAGGTTCCCTGGCGCCCTCCCTACATGGCTTTGCCGTGCGGTGCCTGTTGGCGCCGTTCTTCGTATTTTATTGCTGCCGCTGCGCAGCCTTTGCTTGTTATTTCCAAACACAGGATTGAAATCCATGCTTCGAACGATTCAGCAGGACTGGTTCAGTAACGTCCGTGGCGACTTGCTGGCAGGGGCCGTTGTGGCGCTTGCGTTGATCCCGGAGGCGATTGCCTTCTCCATCATTGCCGGCGTGGACCCGAAAGTGGGTTTGTATGCCTCTTTCTGTATTGCCGTGGTGACGGCCTTCTTCGGCGGGCGCCCGGGGATGATTTCTGCAGCCACTGGCGCCATGGCGCTGGTGATGGTGACGCTGGTGGCCGACCACGGCTTGCAATACCTGCTGGCAGCCACGGTGCTCACTGGCGCA
>NZ_LWEZ01001086.1:0-863 GCF_001634945.1 Alcanivorax sp. HI0044 | reverse complement strand
CAGCACATGCAGCCAATACCGGGACGTGGCGATATTCGGTTCGTGGTTGTACTGCTCGAAGAACATCCACTGCAGCACCTGAGCCTGCTCGAAGGCATCGGTGGGCATCAGCTGACTGTCACGGGCCAGGTACCAGAGCGCAGCGTTGGATTCCGGCAGGGTTCTGCCATCCGGGGTTACCAGTACGGGAATACGGCCGTTAGGGTTGATGGCAAGAAAGTCGTCGCTGCGGGTTTCGCCACGCGTAATGTCTTTTTCCACGCGTTCAAAGGGAACACCAAGTTGCGCCATGGCCAGGCGTAATTTGTAGCAGTTACCGGAGGAAGAAAATTCATACAAGCGATACATATCAGATCCTTCTGATCGGGAATCAAGCATTGAGCGACATAAAAAAGCCAGGGCATTGCCCTGGCTGGCTCGGGAGAGCATAACCTTATTTCAGGAAAATAGTGTTTCAGCGTCTTATTAGGGAGCCTCTGTATAACGCCTTGCATGCTCAGTCTTTCAGGCTGGTTCGCAATCTATACCCCATTCGGGGCACAGAGGGCGCGCTTTTGAAGGTGTCCCCTAACTGGGATCGAGATATGTCCATCCATCGAAAAAGTGCAACAACGAGTGCGGGCCAGCCTGAAAGACCCGAAGGGCGTGGCCTGGAGCGCCCATCTGCTGCGCCTTGCCTCTCGGAAAGGGAACCACCCTGACCATCGAGACAAGACACAACAGCTGAACGCTCCAGGCCACGCTGAGTACGCAAGGNGTTATTCAGAGGCTCCCTAGCTTTTCATGATTTCTGCCAGACGCTGATTAATAGTGCCGGTACATTCACTGATAATGTCATCGATGATTTCCGCACAGCTCGGATA
>NZ_LWEZ01001085.1:0-606 GCF_001634945.1 Alcanivorax sp. HI0044 | reverse complement strand
ACTCCGATCCACAGGTCATCCGCTAACTTTTCAACGGTAGTCGGTTCGGTCCTCCAATGCGTGTTACCGCATCTTCAACCTGCCCATGGATAGATCGCCCGGTTTCGGGTCTAATCCCAGCAACTAAACGCCCTATTAAGACTCGGTTTCCCTACGGCTCCCCTAAACGGTTAACCTCGCTACTGAAATTAAGTCGCTGACCCATTATACAAAAGGTACGCCGTCACCCCACAAAGAGGGCTCCGACTGCTTGTACGTACACGGTTTCAGGTTCTATTTCACTCCCCTCTCCGGGGTTCTTTTCGCCTTTCCCTCACGGTACTGGTTCACTATCGGTCAGCCAGGAGTATTTAGCCTTGGAGGATGGTCCCCCCACATTCAGTCAAAGTTTCACGTGCTCCGACCTACTCGATTTCACCTGATCAGATTTTCGGATACGGGGCTATCACCCACTATGGCCGGCCTTCCCAGACCGTTCTCCTAATCATTCACAGACTTAAGGGCTAATCCGCGTTCGCTCGCCGCTACTGACGGAATCTCAATTGATTTCTGTTCCTACGGGTACTTAGATGTTTCAGTTCCCCGCGTTCGCCTCGCATACCTATG
>NZ_LWEZ01001084.1:0-987 GCF_001634945.1 Alcanivorax sp. HI0044 | reverse complement strand
GCCAGATGGCTTGCTCCAAGGAACGGGACACTCTGGCCTTGGCCATTCTGACAATTTGGGACAAATCATGCTTATCCGTTGTGGACAACAGCCAGTGCACATGGTCCGGCATGACCACATAGCACCACGTGTGGCTGGCGTTCTGAATATCTGATTGAGCTATAGATCTGCACACTTGGCAGGCGATAGAGAAACGGGAAAACCATGGGGTTCTGCCCGCTGTGCTGAAAGTAACCAGATAGGGTCTTCCCTGCTGGGAGAAGCGCCCTTTTCTCAAGGAATGGCTGTGGTAGCGATGAGTCATCCATAGAGCGTAACGAGCCGGGGCGGCGTGAGCTGTCAGTTTTTAGAGGACAGGCCTGTCATCTGAATCTGATTATTAAGGAACCTCTGAAAAACTCCTTGCGTACTCAGTCTTTCAGTCTGGTTCGCAATCTATACCCCATTCGGGGCACAGAGGGCGCACTTTTGAAGGTGTCCCCTAACTGGGATCGAGATATGTCCATCCATCGAAAAAGCGCAACAACGAGTGCGGGCCAGCCTGGATGACCCGAAGCACCCGTTCGGGCATAAAGGCGCGGCCTGAAGCGCACACCTGCTGCGCCTTGCCTCTCGGAAAGGGAACCACCCTGACCATCGAAACAAGACACAGCAGCTGCACGCTTCAGGCCACGCCCTTCGGGTCTTCCAGGCTGGCCCGCACTCGTTGTTGCACTTTTTCGATGGATGGACATACACCTTCAAAAGCGCGCCTAGATTGCGAACCAGCCTGAAAGACTGAGTACGCAAAGAGTTATTTAGAGGTTCCCTAATGCACCAAGAATAACAGGACATGGATGATGATGTGGAAACGCGGGATGTTGGCGTTGTTGTTTTTATTGGCGGCTTGCGGTGAGCCGACGCCGCAGGACAAGCCTGGGCAGCTGCTTTATGTGGCCCCCTACGGCACGGCGTGTATCGGTGTTGGAGCCATGGAGTGCCTGCGAG
>NZ_LWEZ01001083.1:0-15792 GCF_001634945.1 Alcanivorax sp. HI0044 | reverse complement strand
AGGCCCGGCGCTCACGACGGCCCTGGTTGGCCTCGCCAAAGGCCCGCTTCAAACGCGGCATCAGGGCACACAGCACCTGCCAGTCTTTCTGGCTTTCCAGTACCTCGGCATAGGTATTGAGAATACGCTTGTTGCGCGGCGCCATGTCCGCCAGCACCTTCAATTCGCTACGAGCCTGTTCCGGGTAGCCGTCTTCCAGGGCGAAGCGCGCTTTCATCAGGCCGGCCACCAAACGTCCCCGACGATCGCTGCTGGCCTGTTCAAGATAATGCTGCGTTGCCTCTACCTTGTCCTGCTCCTGGGCCGCTTCCGCCGCCAGCAACCAGGCCACCAGCGGCCAGTCACCGTCTTCACCGGCGGCCACCAGCAAGCGCTCGGCCTTTTCCTGTTCGCCATCCACTAACTGCAGGAAACCACTACGCAAACGACGCTCCGCCACTGCCTTTTTCCAGCGGCGGGTGGCACGCACCGGCTCCATGGCATTCCAGGCCGCGTTGCCCAGCAAGGTCAGCACCACCAACGCCACCGCGCCAAGCAGGGCCAGCAGCACCACAAACCCCAGGGTGGTATCCACAGACACGGAGTCCCGGATGATCAACACATAACCGGAATCCGCTGCCATCCAGCGCCCCAACGCCAGCGCGGCAACCAGGGCGATAATAACCAGCAGGACGACTTTCTTCATGCGCCGCCCTCCTTGCGTTTCAAGGCTTCGATAGCCGCCAGGCCATTACCGATTTGCGGCAGGGCCTGGGCCACGCTGGCACCGCCCATCTCCTTGAGGGTTGCCTGCATTTGTGCTGCACGGGGATCATCGTCCCGGAACCATTGTTCGAGGGTACTGCGAGCATTTTCAACGGCTTGCCCATAGGCCTCCGCCCGGCCCTGCATCAGCGCCAGCTGCGCCTGCTGCAGGCTGCCATCCAATGTCAGGCGCACCAGCGAAGCCTGCTCACCCGACAACGGCAGCGGCACTGCACCCTCGTGGCGACGCACGGTCACCGGCATCCGGTCCAGCACATCTTGCCACCAGGGCTGATCTACATCCGGGGTATCACGCTCCGGTGGTGACGCTTCTGCGGGTACCGCCAACTCAGCGACCAACTCCCGCAAGGCCCCCAGGCGCAGCACCATGCCCTGCACGTCCACCTGGCTGGCCCCACTGAGGGTTTCCATGTCCAGAGCCAGTGCCTTGCGGGCCGGCAACACGGCGGGGTCATCCAGGCGGGCCAGTGTTTCATCCGCCGCTTTCAACAAGCGGCGCGCGGCCAGGGCATCCTGGGTAAGCAACAGACGCTGGCTGGCCAGGCTGGCCAGGGCACGCGCTTCGTTGATCAGCCACAAACGCTGACCGCCGCTTTTCAAGTCGGTCAGCGCGGCGCGGTCCTTGGTCATCTGCGCCGCCAGTTTGGCCTGCTCTTTTTCCAGACCGGACAGGGCAGACTGCACCTGGGCGCGCTGGCTGGCCAACTCACCTTTCACGGTCGTCACTTGATCCGCCAGGCTGCTCTTTTCGCTCTTCAGCCGGGTGAACTCCTGCCACCCCCACCAGCCAGCCGCCCCGAGTGCAGCCAGCACCACCAGTACCAGCAGCACAGTCAAAAGGCTTGCCCCGGCCTGGCGGGAAAAAAGACGATCCTGCGTCATGTCAGCTCCGTTGTTGTCATAGCGAGGCGTGCGCGAGTCTCGAACCCCCTGCGCCCTCGGTGTGGCGATACCCGATATCATTGCAAAAACCTTAAAGTGAGCGCCCATTGCTGTCCAATCATTAACGGTTAGATCGGGTAAAAAATTCTTCGCGCCATAGAGTAATCACTATTCACCGCTGGACGCATAGCCAGACCGAAAATCACGCGCCCGACCAAGCCGGCAGGCAGCCAAGACACTGGGGAGAAGAAAGACGCTCGCCTTAACGATCGCTACCACCGGCGTTCAAGGCCGCCAGCATGTCATCGTCATGGGCACTGGCTGCCACCCGCACCGGGCCGGCATGATTGGCCTGCACCGCAGCAGCCACCCGCACCCCAGCCGCCACCACGCCACAACCGGCGGGCAGCACAGGCTGGAGCGCCTGCCAACCTTGCACGCTGGTAACCATCACCCAATCAGCCTGCGCCGAAATGGTGATGTGGCTGGCCCCATGGCGCCGGTAAAAGGCCAGCGCATCGACACGGGCACCGCGCGCTTCCAGGCTCTGCGCCAGCAACTCGCGGCCACTGTCGCCCCGACAGATCAGAACCTGTTTTTCCTGCAGCTGTTGCAGGCAGGGCAGCGCCAGCACCGCTTCGGAATTGAAGCCATGCTCTGGCACCGTGGCAGGTAGATGCCAGGACGCCAACTCCGCCGCCGTGGCCCGACCCACCGCCAGCCAGTGCACACCCACGGGCCACTGCGGCCACAGGTCCGCCATGGCCGACAGGGCCAACCGAGCGGCATTCACGCTGGCAAAAAATACCGCGTGGTAACGATCCAGTTCCATCAGGGTGCGTTGCATGGCGCCATCCACCGGCACCGGCTCTATTTCCAGCGCCGGCTGGTGAAGAGGCTGGTAGCCCGCCTCCGTGAGCAGGGCCATCAGCCGTTGCTGCTGGCCCGCGGGACGGGTCACGACGACCTGTTGCTGCCGTCCTTGCCGGGTCATTGGCGGGCGTACAAGGCCTGCAAAATGGCATCCGCGCCTTGGGCCAGCAGCTGTTCGGCAATATCGATACCCAACTCGGCACCCTGGGCGCGCGGAGCCGAGCCTTCCGCCCGCAGCACCCGGCTGCCATCTTCCTCTGCCACCAGGCCACGCAGCCACAATTGGCCATCCTCCAGCAACGCAAACCCCGCAATGGGGACCTGGCAGCCCCCTTCCAGACGGCGGTTCATGGCACGCTCAGCCACCACGCGATCCCAGGTATCCACATCGCTCAGCGGCGACAACAGCTCGATAGTGCGCGCATCCTCTTCGCGGCATTCGATACCCACCGCGCCCTGCCCCACGGCAGGCAGCGATTCTTCCGGAGGCATTTCGTAGCGAATGCGATCGTGCATTTCCAGGCGTTTGAGGCCCGCGGCAGCCAGAATAATGGCGTCAAATTCGCCGGCATCCAGTTTGCCCAGCCGGGTCTGCACATTCCCGCGCAGGCTTTTCACCACCAGATCCGGGCGATTGGCTTTTACCTGGGCCTGGCGGCGCAGGCTGGAGGTGCCCACGCAAGCGCCATGGGGCAAAGACGACAGGCTATCGAATGTACTGGAAACAAACGCATCCCGGGGATCTTCGCGCTCACAGATCACCGGCAGGGCAAACCCTTCCGGCAGCTCCATGGGCACATCCTTCATGGAGTGCACCGCAATATCCGCGCGCCCATCCATCATCGCCTCTTCCAGCTCCTTCACGAACAGCCCCTTGCCACCGATCTTGGCCAGCGGGGTGTCGAGGATCTTGTCCCCCTGGGTCTTGATCCGCACCAGCTCCACCGCCAACCCGTCATGCAGGCTTTCCAGACGCTGCTGAACATACTCGGCCTGCCAGATAGCCAGCGGGCTGGAACGGGTGGCGATACGCAAGATTTCGCGGGACATGGGGCATCCTGTTGTTCAGTTAAAAAGTGGACTTAGTCTACAGCAAAGGCGCGTGGGGGCCGAGACGAGGAGTTAAAAGTGAAAAGTTCAAAGTTTAAAAGCGCGGGCAGAGTAGTCGGATTCAGAAACGTCGAAGCCGCGCCCATAGTCTGGACGCGGCTTCGAGAGCAGGCCCCACCCGGTGCAGGCCCGCGTTTCAACTTTAAACTTTCAACTTAATTGCCGTACACGACAACGGTGAATTCCGCCAGCACCCCAAAGAAGTTCTGGGATTCATAGTCCACATGGTGAATTTCGGTAATCCCGCCATTACGGGCGGCGGTCTGGATGCTGGCATCGCCGGAGGCAACCACACCGAGAATGGAGCGGGCACTGGCGCGCCCCACGCGAGTGGGCTTTTCCGAGGAGGCGGTGGCCGCC
This sequence comes from Alcanivorax sp. HI0044, assembly GCF_001634945.1. NCBI lineage: Bacteria > Pseudomonadati > Pseudomonadota > Gammaproteobacteria > Oceanospirillales > Alcanivoracaceae > Alcanivorax > Alcanivorax sp. HI0044. Next base: position 11,802 of record NZ_LWEZ01001083.1, on the reverse strand, counting down.
ATGGGCGCTTTCACGTTGCCGTACAGAAAGCCGGTAACCGGCATGGTGGCGCTGGCACAACCGCTGAGCACGACCGCGCTGACCAGAAGAAGGAGAGTTTTTTTCATCACAGAGTTCCTGTTTTTGTTATTCGTTGTCGTTCATTTTTCGTTCAATGCAGCAAGCTCAAGGCTAGCATGCGACCCGGACCTTGTTAATTACCCCGGATCCCCGTTACAGGCTTTGCAGCACCCGCCGCAGCCCCGCCACATGGCGCCGGCTCACGGTCAACCGTTCATCCACCCCGCGCAGACGCACCTGATGGTGCCCGGCGGTGGCCATCTCCATGCCCTCAATATACCGGAGTGCCACCAACGCATTGCGGTGAATACGCACAAACTGGTCACCGAATTCGGTTTCCAGTTCTTTCAGGGTTTCGTCAATCAGCACTTCGCCTTCACTAAAACACACGGTCACGTATTTCTGATCAGCCAGGAAGTAGCGCACGTCCTCCACCGGCACCAGTTCCAGACCCCGGTGGGTTCGGGCGCTGATATGGCCGCGACGACGGGGCTTTTCTTCGCTCACCTCATCGCTGATTTCCGCCAGCTGCACGCGGTTAAGCGTTTTCGCCTTGGTTAGTGCCGTTGTCAGGTCGGCGGCATTGACGGGCTTGAGCAGGTAATCCACCGCGTGCACGCGGAATGCCTGCAAGGCATGCTCGTCATAGGCCGTACAGAAAATCACGGCCGGCGGATTGTCCATCTTGCCCAGATGCTCCGCCGCTTCCATGCCATCCATTTCCGGCATGCGGATATCCATCAGCACCACGTCCGGCTTGCAGGACTGGGCTTCAATGATGGCTTCACGGCCATTGGCCGCCTCTGCCACCACCTCGGCATTCTCGATTTTATCGACCAGCCTCTTGAGCCGGTCCCGAGCCAGTTGCTCGTCATCGCAGACAAGTACCCGCATAAGTCCCATCCTTTTTATTGCAGCGGATATCGAATTTCGATCTCGTATTCTTTTTGTTCCGGGCGGGATTCCACCGCCACATCATCACCGTACAGGGCTTCCAGCCGGTGACGTATATTTTCCAGCGCCATGCGGTTGCCTTTGTGATGTCCGTCGCCTTCCGGCTTGGGATTGCTCACCGACAGCACCAGGTTGCCATTGTGCGCGAGGGCGCGAATCGTCACCATCCCCCCTGCAGATAATGGCTGTATGCCATGATAAATGGCATTTTCAAGCAAGGGTTGCAAGGTTAATAACGGAATCTTCAGGGATTTTGCGTCTACCTGGATATCCCATGCCACCTGCAAACGCTCCCCCATCCGCAGCTGCTCGATGTGAATATAGCGCCGACACAGCTCCAGTTCTTCTTCCAGTGAGGCCTCGTTTCCACTGTTCTTGAGGCTGGCGCGAAACAGCACCGACAAGTCCTCCACCACCTGCTCCGCCCCATCCGGGTCCACCGCGATAAGGCTGGCGATAATGTTCATGGAATTGAACAGAAAGTGCGGGCGGATCCGTGATTGCAGGGCCTGAATACGTGCCTGCAACTCAGCCTGATCCTTTTGCCGCAACTGCTCCTGCACATAGAAATAGCGCATAACCAGGCCGGCGATGATCGCCGCAATCAAGCCGTTAACCGGAATTTCTGTAGACCACAGCCCCATTTCCAGTGCGCCGCCGCTCACCCAAGCCATGATCAGCCGGGCCAGAACGCTGAACAACAGGGTATCGACCACCACCAGCAATACCACAGCGGTAGAGGTCCAGGCGGGTGGCAACAGGTTCAGTCGATTACGCAGCTGGCACACCAGCGCCGCAGACGTCAGCCCCACCCACTGCACGAACAGAGAGGTAACCGCCAGCCGACCGACACTGAAATCGTCGTAGTAAGTGGCCACCAACGTCACCACCAACGCCATCAACTCAGCCACCACCACCACCACCAGCACGGCTCGAGTGCTGCACAGGTCAGGCAGGAAACTGTTATTGGCCGGGACATCCATGGCCACGAATGCTCTCCTTATACGGAAAAACAATTAGTTATTAAGATGTTATACCTGAACCAACCGCCACTCCCAAGGAATAGTCTCCCCCTGCTATACTTGCGCCCCCGCAAACCAAGCGTTGAGCAAGTACGATGACTGACAAGCAGCAGAACAAACTCTGGGGCGGCCGCTTCAGCGAGTCCACCGACCAGTTCGTGCAGGAATTCACTGCCAGTGTGAACTTCGACCGCCGCATGTACCGTCAGGACATCTATGGCTCCCAGGCCCATGCCACCATGCTGGCCGAAGTGGGCGTGCTCACCGATGAGGAGCGCGATGCCATTATCCAGGGGCTGCGTGAAATTCAGCTGGAAATCGAAAACGGCGAGTTCGAGTGGTCCGTGGCCCTGGAAGATGTGCACATGAACATCGAAGCGCGGCTCACCGACAAGATCGGCATCACCGGCAAAAAGCTGCACACCGGTCGCAGCCGTAACGACCAGGTAGCCACCGACATCCGCCTGTGGCTGCGCGACGAACTGCTGATTCTGGAAGAGCAGTATCTGTACCTGATGACCGGCCTGCTGAACCTGGCCGAGCGCGAAGCGGCCACCATCATGCCCGGCTTTACTCACCTGCAGACGGCCCAGCCAGTGACCTTCGGGCACCACCTGCTGGCCTGGTTCGAAATGCTCAAACGTGATCGCGAGCGCCTGCTGGATTGCCGCAAGCGGGTCAACCGCATGCCCCTGGGCGCCGCCGCCCTGGCCGGCACCACCTACCCGATCAACCGCGAGCGTACCTGCGAGTTGCTCGGCTTCGACGGCGTCTGCGAAAACTCGCTGGACGCGGTGAGCGACCGGGACTTCGCCATCGAATTCTGCGCTCTGGCCGCCCTGACCATGACCCACCTGTCGCGGATCAGCGAAGAACTGGTGCTGTGGACCAGCGCCCAGTTCAACTTCATCAACCTGCCCGACCGCTTCTGCACCGGCAGCTCCATCATGCCGCAGAAGAAAAACCCGGACGTGCCCGAGCTGGTACGCGGCAAGACCGGCCGCGTTAACGGCCACCTGATCAGCCTGCTGACCCTGATGAAAAGCCAGCCGCTGGCCTACAACAAGGACAATCAGGAAGACAAGGAACCGTTGTACGACGCCGTGGACACCCTCAAGGGCAGCCTGCGCGCCTTCGGCGACATGATCCCGTCCCTGGAGCCCAACCGCGAAGTCATGCGCGAGGCGGCCCGCCGTGGCTTCGCCACTGCCACCGATCTGGCCGATTACCTGGTCCGCAAGGGCATCGCTTTCCGCGACTCCCACGAGATCGTCGGCAAGGCCGTGGCCTATGGCGTAGAGAAGAAGAAGGATCTGGGTGACATGTCCCTGTCCGAACTCAAGCAGTTCAGCGACCAGATCGACGACGACGTGTTCGACGTGCTGACCCTGGAAGGCTCGGTGAGCGCCCGTAACCACATCGGCGGCACCGCACCGGACCAGGTACGGGCGGCCGTGGCCCGCGCCCGCGAGGCGCTGGACAACACCAGCCACTAACGCGCCGCAACGAGCGCTTTCTTCGGAAGGCGCCGTACGATAAAAAACGCCACCGACTCTCTGGAGCCGGTGGCGTTTTCGTTCCGGGCAACGGCGTAGCCGTTAGCACACCCGCACAGCAGTCCCTGCCCCGTGCTACGCCAGATCTTCACCGTTGGCTTCTGGCTGATACTCGATGGCGAGAATCTCCAGTTTCAGGGTCTTGCCGTTGGGCGCGGGCCAGTCGATACTCTGGCCCACCGATAACCCCAGTAGCGCTGCCCCCACCGGCGCCAACACGGACACTTTCTCCGGCCCGCTATCCTGCGGATACACCAGCGTCAGGCTCATTTCCCGCCCACGCCCCTGTTCCCGGCAGCGAATCCGCGAATTCATGGTCACCACATCCGCCGGCATTGCCTCGGGGGCCACCACCGTGGCACGCAACAGCTCCTCTTCCAGGCCTTCGGCCACCTCGCCATGGGCGGTGGCTAACAATGCTTCCAGGCGCGCAACATCCAAACGTGAAACGGTAATGGCCGGTAACGCCATGGCTTTCTCCTTACAGGGTCAATCATTCAGAAATGCCCCGCGCATACACGCCCGCCCGCATGCCGGGGTATCCAGGCGCAGGCAGGGCAAGTACGAGTGAAGGGGCGAAAAGATCAGCAGAAATGTGTCCACGCGGGGCAGACTATTCACTGATAGTAAACCGGACCGCTTTTTTCTCAAGCGGCGTTATCGGACACCCAAACCGCAGCGGCACGCAGGCTGCCATTGCAGTACCGAACCGTTATACTCCCCCTCCAGCAAACGGAGTATCCCATGCGCCCATTCAGCCTGTTACTGTTCCTGCTACTGGCCGCCTGCGGCCAGAAAGGTCCGTTGTATTTTGACCAGGAACGCAGCGCAACCGCACCGGCCAGCGACGCGCAACCGGCGCAGCCCGATGCAAAAGACAGTGAAGACACCCAAGACGAAGACGACGCCAACGCGTCCGGACAGGAATAATCATGGATCCCTTTCAGTACCGTGACGGCCAGCTATTCGCCGAAGATCTTCCCGTAGAACAGCTGGCGGATCGCTTCGGCACACCGCTCTACCTGTATTCCCGTGCGGCTCTGGAGCGTCACTATCTGGCCTTCGATGAAGCCTTCGGCGACCACCCTCACCAGGTGTGCTACGCAGTGAAAGCCAACTCCAACCTGGCGGTGTTGAATGTGCTGGCCCGGTGTGGAGCGGGGTTCGATATCGTTTCCGGTGGTGAGCTGGAGCGGGTGCTGCGCGCCGGGGGCGACCCGGACAAGATTGTCTTTTCCGGCGTGGGCAAAACCGCCGACGAAATGGCCGCGGCTCTGAAAGCCAACATCCACTGCTTCAATGTGGAATCCGCCGCCGAGCTGGAACTGCTCAACCTGGTGGCCGGCGAACTGGACCGCGAAGCCCCCATCGCCATCCGGGTGAACCCGGATGTGGACGCCCAGACCCATCCCTATATTTCCACCGGCCTGAAAGACAACAAGTTCGGCGTGGACATCACCAAGGCACCGGCCCTGTATCAGCGCGCCCACGAGATGCCGCACATCCGCATCCTCGGCATCGACTGCCACATCGGCAGCCAGCTGACCAAGCTTGCGCCCTTTGAAGATGCACTGGACCGGGTGCTGAAACTGCTTGCCCAGCTGCAGGAGCATGGCATCGAAATCCATCACCTGGATCTGGGCGGTGGCCTGGGCGTCACCTACGACGATGAAACGCCACCGGACCGTGCGGCTTATGTGCAGGCCCTGCTCAAGCACATCCCCGGCGAGCTGCCCGTACATATCGAACCGGGCCGCTCCATTGCCGCCAACGCCGGCCTGTTCATTACCCAGGTGTTGTTCCTCAAGCCCACCGAGCACAAGAACTTCGCCATCGTCGACGGCGCCATGAACGACCTGATTCGCCCGAGCCTGTATTCCGCTTGGCAAAATATCGTGCCGGTGAAACCCCATGACGCCGATTGCCGTAACTGGGATATCGTCGGCCCGGTGTGCGAAACCGGCGACTTCCTCGGCAAGGACCGCGCCCTGTCCCTGGAAACCGGCGACCTGCTGGCCGTGCGCAGCGCCGGCGCTTACGGCTTCGCCATGGCCAGCAACTACAACAGCCGCAACCGCCCCGCCGAGATCATGGTGGATGGCGACCAGGCCTTTGTGGTGCGTCAGCGGGAAACCTATGACGAACAGCTCAAGCTGGAGTCGCTGCTGCCGTAACGAGAGACGCTGCGCGCAACACGCTTGGGGCAACAACGCGAAAGCGGCTGGGAGATAGAGTGAACACAAAAAGCCGCGCCAGACGAATGTCGGGGCGGCTTTTTTCTGCCGCCGCGAAGCTCACCTGTGGGAGCGAATTTTGTGGTTAACTAGATCCAAAGTGGCAACCTGAAACGGTCATGGCCCGACACGCGCTCCTGCTTTTTGTTCTCGCGGTTTTTACCGCACCGTCCCAAGCGGCCACGCCACTGGACCAGGCCGTCCGTCTGAGCCTGGCAGAAAACTATGTCACCGCCGCCCTTCTCACCGGCGGCAATGCCGTACGCTTCGGCTTCTGGGATTTCGATCCCAACAACTACATCGGTTTCGAGGATGAAAACCTGGGTTCACTGGAAGCCCAGGAACTTCGCCAGCGCCTTACCACCCTGTCCATCCCCTACACCTGGAGCAGGCCACTGGGGGAAGACAGCAATACCCTGGTGCTTGGCGTGAAGGCCGCTTACCTCGGCCAGCAACAGGAGACCCGACTGGTCAGCCCCGACCAACGCGTGGAGGACAGGATCGACGGCTCAGTGACCACACTGTCCATGGGTGGGGAAGTCCGTCACCGGATGAATGATCATGTCGGCCTGGCCGCAGGCATGAACCTGCTCTGGCAGCGCTACCGCAATGACACGGATTTCAACACCCCGGAATCCCAGGCCCTGGCACCGCTGGCCGATGGGCTGATAACCAACTATCGCGCCAATGCCTGGCAGGCCGAACCCCATGTTCGTGCCACCTGGTTTGTCGACGGGCGCGGCGCAGAACTGAAGCTGATCAGTGATTTTCACTACATGCATGGGCGCACCTATAACACCGGAGAATCCGCCCACGATGTGCAACCGGAAGCCTGGTATTGGGCCAACGGCGTCCGCTGGCGCCACCCCTTTGTCACCCGCATACTGCCCGGCCAGAATGTCTGGCTGCAGGCCTCACGGTATGATCTGGGCGGCGATCTGGATGGTCCGCTGGGTAACCACTATTACTACGAAGCCGGGGTTGGCTGGTTACTGGACCTGCGAAAAAGGGGAATCCCTTTCGTGGACAACGTGGGCATCGGCATCAACCTGAACTATGGCAGCGTGCTGCGCGGCGGCACCCTGGTGCTGTTGTTCAACGAGGAGTAGTGGCCACTGCTTGCGGCGGGGTCAACCGCAGTACCTTGATGCCCAGCCAGGCATAGGCTAGCGCCAGCACCGGGTTGATCAGGTTGAAGAACGCATAGAAAAGGTAATCGGTCACCGGCACCAGCAGCACCGACTGCATGTAGGCTCCACAGGTATTCCAGGGGATCAGCGGGCTGGTGATGGTGCCGCCATCTTCCAGCGCACGGGACAGGTTTACCGGGGCCAGCCCTTTTTTCTCATAGGCTTCGCGGAACATGCGCCCGGGCATGATGATGGAGATGTACTGATCGGCGGTAAGGATATTGCTGCCAAAGCAGGTCGCCAGGGTCGCGGTGATCAACCCGGCAGCGCCCTTGACCATCCCCAGCAGCCCCTCGATCAAACGCGCCAGTAGCCCGGCTTTTTCCATGACTGCGCCAAACGTCATGGCGCACATGATCAGCCAGACCGTGTTCATCATGGAAGCCATGCCACCGCCTGAGAGCAGGTCATTGAGAGCCGCATCGCCGGCATCCACTGTAACCCCGGCAAAGAAAGTCTGCCAGATCACCTGCAGGGTCAGCGTCCAGTCCGGGTTGGCTACCCCTGCCTGCACGGCGATGGCCTCCTGCTGAAACAGCAACGCCCAGACACCACCCACCAGCGCGCCAATGAAAATGGCAGGCAGCGCCGGCATGCGCTTGAGCGCCATAAACAACAACAGCCCCAGCGGCAGCAAGTGAATGAGGGAAACATGGAATTGGCTTTCCAGCCCTGCCAGCAGGGGCGCAATACGATCCACACCGGTGTCGGGAATGTCCGTATGCATCCCCATCACCAGAAAGATCAGCAGAGCGATGACAATGGACGGCACCGTGGTCCACAGCATCAGGCGAATGTGCTCGAACAGTTCGGAACCGGCCACCGCCGGCGCCAGGTTGGTGGTTTCGGACAGGGGCGAGATCTTGTCACCGAAATAGGCCCCGGACACCACTGCCCCGGCGGCCACCGGCAGGGACAGCCCCAGCCCGCTGGCCACGCCGATGAGCGCCACGCCCACGGTGGCCGCCACAGTCCAGCTGGAACCGATACTCAGGGCAATAATCGCGCAGATCAGGCAGGCCGCCGCGTAGAACAGCGACGGGTTCATCAGCTCCAGGCCAAAATAGATCAGCGACGGGACAATGCCCGCCAGCCGCCAGGTGCCAATCAGCGCGCCGACCATCAGCAGAATCAGGATGGCACCCAGCGCCACCGAGATTCCCTGTACCATGGCGGTTTCGATTTCCCGCCAGGTCAGACCGTTCTTGAACGCGATCAATGAGGCCAGGCCGGCGCAGAACAACAGGGCAATCTGGTTAGGCCCGGAAGACGCGCTGTCACCATACAGGTACACCGCCGCCGCCAGCAGGCCCACCAACACGACAATCGGCAGCAAGGCATCAAACAGGGAGGGACGGCGGTGTCGGGATTCAGTCATGGCGGCAACAGTGGGCGACAGAACGTTCGGTTATACGTGAGCAAGCGCAAGTAAGCACTTACCGCCTGTACAGAAAGCGGCGCAGTCTACCAGTGCAGCGACAGACCGGCATCACCGGTCGTCGGAGTTTCACTCGGCAAACGGCAACCGAAAACGGCCACACGACAGGCGCAGCTGGCACCAACAAGACAGCGCGTCAGGCGCTATTCGCCAGTGCCTTCAGGGCATCGCCTTCCAGACGGTAGCGCACCCACTCTGACTGGGGGCGTGCGCCCAGGCCTTCATAGAAATCGATGGCGGGCGTATTCCAGTCCAGTACGCTCCACTCGAAACGCCCGCAATCACGCTCCACGGCCAAAGCCGCCAGCCGGGCCAGCAGGGCTTTGCCGATGCCCGCCCCTCGCTGTTCCGGCTCCACGAACAGGTCTTCCAGATACAGGCCGTTGCGGCCTTGCCAGGTAGAGTAATTGAAGAAGTAGATGGCCAGCCCAACGATCAGGCCATCCTGCTCGGCCACCATGGCATGGGCCGTTGCTCCTTCACCAAACAGGGTAGCAGCCAGCTGCTGTGCATCGGCCTTCACCTGATCCTCGGCTTTTTCGTAGCGCGCCAGATCACGGATAAGGCGCAACAAGTCCGCCACATCCCCACGCCGGGCGTCTCGCAGAACAACGGTCATTCCGGCGTTTCACCGGTCAGCTGCTTTACCAGGGTATGACCATTGGCATCGCAGAGCGCATCTTTCAATAACGGCATGGCCTGAGCCATGTGCTGGGCCAGCGTGTAAGGCGGGTTAATGATCAACATGCCCGTACCGGTCATGCCGCGGCCGGAAGCATCCGGGCGCACGCAGCATTCCACCCGCAACAGATTGGGAATCCCCGCTTTCACAAAACGGCGAATAAAGCTTTCCGTGCGGTTGCGGTCCAGCACCGGGTACCAGATGGCATAGGTGGCGGTGGCAAATTTCTCCATGGCCATTTGCACCGCAGGCAGCACGCCGTTGTAATCCGCTTCCATCTCGTAGGACGGATCAATCAGTACCAGACCGCGCCGATGCTGGGGCGGCAGCAATGCCTTGAGCCCCTGCCAGGCATCTTCCTTGAGCACCTGCACCCGCTTGTCGTCAGCGAACTCACGCTTGAGCAGGGCAAAGTCAGTGGTGTGCAGCTCCGTGCACTGCAGCACATCCTGCTCACGCAGCAGGCGGGCGCTGATCAGCGGCGAACCGGGATAGTCCGTCAGCCGCCCCACCGGGTTCAGCTTTTCCACCAGCGACACATACTGGTCAATCACCCCCACCCCGGTGCGCTTGCCAAACAACCTGGCAATCCCTTCCTGGTACTCACCGGTCTTCTGCATGTGCTCACTGGCGATGGCATAGCTGCCTGCACCGGCGTGGGTGTCGTGCACCGTGAAGGGTTTGTCCTTCTTCTTCAGGTATTCAATGATTGCCATCTGCACGATGTGCTTGAGGACATCGGCGAAATTGCCGGCGTGGTAGCTGTGGCGGTAGGACAACATGACATACATCCAGAATGAGCTGAAAGCGGCAGTGTAGGACAACCAGCCCTTATGGCAATAAAAAACCGCCCCGAGGGGCGGTTTACATTCCTGGCTTCTTGGCGGGGATCCTCTATCTGGACACTCTTTTGCCTGTGCCAGCCAAGCCTGATTTGGCCATGGGCTCCATGCCACCCACCTCGTCTTCGCCATCGCCTTCATACAACGGGAAAGAACCTTCCGTACGAGAGATGACCACATCGTCAAGTACCCAGCCACGGAAACCGTTATAAAGCTCATCTTCCGTAGAGAAGACAAAACGCAGCACAACGTCCGATTCACCTGCGTAAGCATCCAGAGAAATGGGCTCCTGCTGTGCATTGACGGGCGGAGCATTAAAACCCGCATTGGAATAGGGGATTGCATCCCGCTCCAGTGAGGACTCAGGATCGGCCAACGGATTGAGCCGTGCCAGATTCTCAAAACTGCTGCCGCCATCAGTTGAGACCTGGACCATCATCAGGTCGAAACCGTTTTCATTCGGATTCACCGACTCGATTTCCCACCAGGCCCTGAAGCTCAAAGCAAGCGGCACGGATTCTTCAGAGAGATCAATGGAAGGCGAGACCAGCCCTCCCTGATGCTCAGATACGGACAGCCCGCCATCATCATTTACACTGCCATCCTGATCTCGTTCACCAATGAAGTTGCCTTGTGTCACATCCCCATACCAGTAAGACACCTGCCCCTGCAGCGCCTGAGGCAAGGCCCCCGCCGACAGATCTCCGGGGGCAAGCTTCACATAGCTGCCTACCAGATTATTGCTGATTCCATGCCCCGCGTTGAGGTACTGCCAGCGAGTTTCCGCAAGGCCTCCCTCCTTCTGCCACAGGTCACGAGTTGCAGAATCCGCTTCAAATGTCTCCCGCCAGAGCACGCTCCCCTGATCCTGCTCCGCTTTCTCCAGCTTGATGTTCACGCCTGCCAGGCTGCCGCTATTGACCTCGATAGCCTGGGAAGAGGTTTGATACCCCGGCGCGACTGCCCGGAGGGTCGACGTGGCCAGGGTTTCAGCCAGATCCTTGCTCACATTAAAACTCAGAGAGTACTCACCTTCAGCGTTGGTCGTGGTAACCGCATAGGCCCCATTGGTAGCAGTACCAGCCCCAAGCGATACCTGTGCCCCCTCAATGGGCCCCTTATCGTCATAAACCATGCCTGACAACGAACCGACGATTGAATCTACCTCCGTGCAGCTGGACAAATCACAACTGATCGGCATGGTGATGGAAAACAGCACGACAGCATTACCCGCCGCGATCTGAACAATGTGATAAACCTGAACGCTATTGTGTGTCAGCTGGACAAAGTAAATCCCCGGCACAATTTCACTGATATCCAGCTCACCCTTTTCATCCAGAAACAGTCCAGCCACTGCGCTGAAATCAGGAAACGTGGATGCTGAAGGAAATGTCAGCCCCGCCGATCCGGCGCTCTTGGCCATCTTGGCTTTCTTGGCCTCGGCTTCCGAAACCAGCTTGATTTCGGCATTCGCCAGAGGCTGGTTATTGGCGTCCACAAACGCCAGCTTTGCCACGTTCCCCGGAGCGGGATCATATGCCCCGCCACCGCCACCCAAACTATTCCCGGCCCCATCACTACCACCGCCACCACCACAGGCAGCCACCATGGCCACCACTGACATGATCAGCAGTCGACTCACCCAGATTCGCATAATTCTCTCCATAGAATAGAAACAGACCCTCTTGCGAGCTGGATTGTAGAGCAGCCCTGGGGAAGTGGCAGGCAAGCATTTTCCCTGTATGCCTGTAATCTTTTGCCTACACGAGACTGACGCTATGGTTTCCAGGCAGTACAATGGCCTTTTAGTCGCACCGGATATTC
>NZ_LWEZ01001082.1:0-467 GCF_001634945.1 Alcanivorax sp. HI0044 | reverse complement strand
GGATCTGGTCCATACCGGACGTACCTATGTGCCGGAAACCCAGTACCGTAATTACGCGCCCTTCCTGCAAGGCCGCTTCAAGCTCACCGACAAGCTCAATCTGAATGCCGGTGCCCGCTATGAAAAAGCCAAACTGAAAGTGGATACTTACTCCACCATCGACCGGACCAACGTGGTTAAGGAACCTCTGAATAACTCCTTGCGTACTCAGCGTGGCCTGAAGCGTGCAGCTGTTGAGTCTTGTCTTGACGGACAGGGTGGCTCCCTTTCCTAGAGGCAAGGCGCAGCAGATGTGCGCTTCAGGCCACGCCCTCCGGGTCTTCCAGGCTAGCCCGCACTCGTCGTTGCGTTTTTTCGATGGATGGACATACACCTTCAAAATCGCGCCTAGATTGCGAGCCAGCCTGAAAGACTGAGCATGCAAGGAGTTATTCAGAGGTTCCTTAATGACGATGTGGTCGTGGAAG
>NZ_LWEZ01001081.1:0-455 GCF_001634945.1 Alcanivorax sp. HI0044 | reverse complement strand
TTCATAGGCGGCCCACAGCATCGGGGTGACCACGGTTTCGGTAGGACCGTAACCGTTGAGAATGCGCTGCGGTTTCAACACCTGCTGCATGCGTTCGAAGGTTTCCCGGGTAAAGGCTTCGCCCCCCAGGGTCCAGGAACGCACTTTCAGTGCGGTTTTTTCCTGTTCGATCCAGTCCAGCAGCGGGCCCATATAGCTGGGCGGAAAACAGGCCACGGTGACGCCTTCGTTTTTCAGCACCTCACAGCATTGTTCCGCGCTCCACAGTTGCTGGTCACGAATCACCACACGGGAACCAAAGGCCAGCGGCACCGTCCAGCGCTCTACGGCGCCATCAAAACTGATGGAGGCGAACTGCAGCTCCACATCATCCGGGGTCATGCCATAGCGTTCACCGATGGTTTGCACATGCATGGAGAGACCGGCATGGGTCAGCGACACGCCTTTGGGTTTGC
>NZ_LWEZ01001080.1:0-540 GCF_001634945.1 Alcanivorax sp. HI0044 | reverse complement strand
AGAGTGCCGCGTCAGCAAATGAACGGGTTTGTCCTGCGGTAACAGGTTAAGGGCTTCCAGCAATCGCGGGTGTAGGCGCGCCATAGTCTCTTCACTTTGGGTCAGGCCTTAGTGTACGGAGCGCCATAGCGAAAGCAAACCATGAGAGGGGAATTAGGGAACCTCTGAAAAACTCCTTGCGTACTCAGTCTTTCAGTCTGGTTCGCAATCTATACCCCATTCGGGGCACAGAGGGCGCGCTTTTGAAGGTGTCCCCTAACTGGGATCGAGATATGTCCATCCATCGAAAAAGCGCAACAACGAGTGCGGGCCAGCCTGGATGACCCGAAGCACCCGTTCGGGCATAAAGGCGCGGCCTGAAGCGCACACCTGCTGCGCCTTGCCTCTCGGAAAGGGAACCACCCTGACCATCAAGACAAGACGCAACAGCTGCACGCTTCAGGCCACGCTGAGCATGCAAGGAGTTTTTCAGAGGTTCCCTAGCGTTTTTTCATGTAAGGTGAGCCTCTTTCTTCGCGATGCAAGCATCGCTTCCCACAA
>NZ_LWEZ01001079.1:0-327 GCF_001634945.1 Alcanivorax sp. HI0044 | reverse complement strand
GCCCACTTCCGGGCATTCTTCGCTTGGCTCATAACGGCCAACCTTGTCTCCCAGTTCCAGCACCAGGTCGGTGACTTCCTGCGGGTCCACATCAATTTTTACCGCCAGGTAGGGATGATCCGGTGAGGCATCAACAATCTGCCCGAGTACTGGCAAGTGTACCGAGCTGGCCAGATAGCTTGATTTTTTATGGTTCATGGGGGGTTTACGTCAGGCATCCGGCGTTGATGCGTTTGGTAAAGTATCGGGTATTCGCGATAAACCTGTCAGACGGCGAGAAGCGTGTTATTCAGAGGTTCCCTAATCCACGAAGAACCTTTTTTGTTT
>NZ_LWEZ01001078.1:0-598 GCF_001634945.1 Alcanivorax sp. HI0044 | reverse complement strand
TAGATTGCTTCAAGATCACGTTCTCGCCACGCCTGTAGCTCTGGCAGGAGTTTGTCGGTGATGGCATTGATGGTGCCGTTGGACAGCTCGATATCATACATCTCGACAATGTGGGCGCGGATGTCCTGGTAGCTGTTGCCGAGGGCAAACAGGGCAATGATCTTGCGCTCCAACTCATCGGTCAGATGCGTCTGGTGTTTCTTGATAAGCTGGGGTTCGAAGGTACCGCTGCGGTCTCGGGGCGTTTTAAGTTCAAAGCTGCCGGCGGGGCCTTTCATGGTCTTACTGGTCGTGCCATTCTTGCGGTTCGGCGCGGTCTCTTCTGTAAGATGATTGTCCAGCTCGGCTTGCATCGCGGCTTCTGTGAGCTGCTTGATCAGCGGCGTGAGAATGCCGTCTTTGCCGGTCAGGTCTTTGCCTTCCTGTAGGGCCTTGAGAGCAGCATCAATGTCGAATGTGGGTTTGGTCATGTATCACCTCTTTGGTGTGTAGATTAAAGAAGTGACACAGAATTCTGAACACTACCNGCCATTATCATGTTTGCGCCTCGTGCTTAAACGATTCCTCTCCTCTGGAACGTTTACTTTCTTCTACCTTC
>NZ_LWEZ01001077.1:0-325 GCF_001634945.1 Alcanivorax sp. HI0044 | reverse complement strand
CGGGCACGACGCTCATGGTCCACGAACTCAGTCACCGCATTGAGCAGGCCGTAGGCCGTGTTCTTGGCGGACGCCAGCTCCGACCCGCGACCAGTCCCCTCATACAGAGTCATGGCTTTCTTCATAGCCTGCTCGTTGGCCTTCGCCGGCATGCCCGATGGCTGATAGCCGGTATCTGTGAAGATAGTCTGCATGACCTTCTCGGCGGTCTTGCGGGTGATGCGGCGCTCGCTGAGGGCCTTCAGGCGATACATGAAGTCATCCCAGGCAGAGACTGAGATACCCAGCTGTTTCTTCACAGACTGCGGATCAAAGGTGGTGTTGT
>NZ_LWEZ01001076.1:0-793 GCF_001634945.1 Alcanivorax sp. HI0044 | reverse complement strand
GCGTTGCTTGATCTGAGCGCCCTTGCCGAACCAGGCGGAATCCAGCCGGTTGTCGGTGCTGCGGGCGCGGCGTTCGTGGTCCACGAACTCGGTTACTGCATTGAGCAAGCCATAGGCCGTGCTCTTGGCAGACGGCAACTCCGCGCCGCGACCGGCCCCGTCATAAAGAGACATGGCCTTCTTCATGGCCTGTTCGTTGGGCTTCACCAGCATGTCACCCGATGAGTAGTTCACATCGGTGAAGACCGAGCGCATGACCCTCTCGGCGGTCTTGCGGGTGATCCGACGTTCGCTCAGGGCCTTCAAGTGATACATGAAGTCATCCCAGGCGGAGACGGAGATCCCCAGCTGCTTCTTGACGGCTTGGGCATCGAAGGTGGTGTTGTGGCGGACCTTCACCGCCTGGCCGGCGCCATTGAGGGCTACCGCCAGGGTGTTATTGCACACCACCCGGATGCTGGTGAACTGGGCAGTGGTGGCAAGGGTGCCGTCACAGGCAGTGGCCAGCAGCACATAGCCGTTGGTCTGGTCATTGCCTGCCAAGGAACCCGTTTGCCCGGTGCGGGCCAGCGCCCACAGCTTGCGGCCCCCTTTAAGCACCCCTGCAGTCTCCAGCTCGAAGCCGGATTGTTCAGTGAGATCGCGGTAGAACTCCAGTACCTCACGGGGTTGAACCACCTTGAAGCGGTTACTCACTACTGACAGGGGCTCCTGATTGTCGGAGCGGAACAGCACTTTCTGATCCGGGAAGGATGAGATCTGCCCGAGAGTGCCTGCCTCGCTACTGATAAAG
>NZ_LWEZ01001075.1:0-272 GCF_001634945.1 Alcanivorax sp. HI0044 | reverse complement strand
CAAGGGCACAGGGGGTCGCGCAAAAACGGACGCCTCTGATGCGCAGCTACTTGCCCGCCATCTGCAAAATGAAAAAGGGGCCTTGCGCCGCTGGAGCCCGCCACCCAAGGCGTATCGGACGCTGCAGACCCTGCTGCGCCGCCGTGCGGCACTGGTCAAGGCGCGAACCATTATCCAGCAAAGCCTGGGTGCAGAGCCGCTACTCAAAGCGGGCTTGAAGAGGTTGATCTCTCAGATCAACACGCTGGATGCACAGATCCAGAAACACCTTC
>NZ_LWEZ01001074.1:0-472 GCF_001634945.1 Alcanivorax sp. HI0044 | reverse complement strand
ACAAACCGGTGGCCGACAGTAACATCCGGCAATTGAGAATGTGGAAAGGCGCGGTGGTCATTCTTGCGCTGTTGTTGTTGATCAGCGTCACGCTACGCTGACAAGCGACCAGGGAAGGCTGAGCTTGCCGGGTTAAGGAGCCTCTGAATAACTCCTTGCATGCTCAGTCTTTCAGGCTGGTTCGCAGTCTAGGCGCGCTTTTGAAGGTGTATGTCCATCCATCAAAAAAGTGCAACAACGAGTGCGGGCCAGCCTGAAAGACCCGAAGGGCGCGGCCTGGAGCGCCCATCTGCTGCGCCTTGCCTCTCGGAAAGGGAACCACCCTGACCATCGAGACAAGACACAACAGCTGCACGCTCCAGACCACGCTGAGTACGCAAGGAGTTATTCAGAGGCTCCTTAAGCACCCGACAAGCGCTATACGGTTAGTCCGTCAGGCTACCCAGAGAGAACGTTTCACCGTTGCTGTGAA
>NZ_LWEZ01001073.1:0-12935 GCF_001634945.1 Alcanivorax sp. HI0044 | reverse complement strand
CCGGACGGTGACAGCCAGTTGGTCGGCGGTACGGCCATAGAAGTCGTTAAGGACTTCGAGGCTGACGCCGGGGTGGCTGGTGAGGATGGTGGAGGTGAGCGTTTCCAGCTCCGTCACGGCAATGGGCTCGCCCTGGCGGATTTTCTGCAAGACCGGGTTGGCGGCCAGCATGTCATCGAGTATGCCTTTCAGGCGGCGACGGTAGATCATGGCTTCGTTGGCACCGGCGATGGTGACTTGCCGCTCCCCTTCCGCTACTCCACCATCAGACGTACCGGTAGAAGGCGTGGTGTAGCCGCCTGTTCCGCCGGATTGCTTGTATTTCATGATGCCGCGCAACCCGCTGCGGGCATTTTCCAGTTTCTCGATGCTGGGCTGCTGCCAGAAGTCTGCACTGCGTACGTCGGCGATCAGGGCATCTTTCTGCCGGACGGCCTGGATATTCACCGCCAGCTTGTCCAGTTCGGCCAGGAATTCATCCCGACCATCTTCAAAACAACTGGCCTGCTCCACCAGGCAGCGCTGGATGCTGGCGATCAGCTTATCCAGCGCGGTGGCGTGCTTGTCTCGCAGCACTCTGGCTGACATAAGGGGCGATAGCGTTTCGGCAAGCTTATGCCGGGTTGAGGCCTCGAATTTCTTCAGGGCATCGGTTTGCTGAAGCTGGTGTACCAGGCGCAGCTCACGTTTTACGGCAACGCTGGTTTCCGGCAGGTCGTTGATGTCTGCCTGAAGCAGTGCGATGGCAGCATCGAATGCTGGAGCATTACTGTTCTTGAGTGCGCTTTCGGCCAGCTCCAGACGGGCCTCGAAGGTGGTCTGCAACAAGGATTTTCCGCCGGTGTCTTCCGGCTCTTTATATTCCTGCTCGAAGAAATCGAAGTTGCTGTAATGATCGAAGATCAGGAATTCGGTTTTATCCTTGCCGGGGCCAAACAGGTTCGAGCATAGACGGGTACCGCGACCTATCATCTGCCAGAACTTGACCCAGGATTTGACTGGCTTGGCAAAGACCAGGTTGACCACTTCGGGGACATCAATGCCGGTGTCGAGCATGTCGACGGAAATGGCGATGCGGAAGTCATTGTCGGCTTTCTTGAATTCCTTGATCAGGCTATCCACATGAGGAACCTTGTTGTGGATGACCTTGCATACCTTCGTGCCATATTGCGGATAGAGCTTGCAGAACAGCGCTTCCAGGTGCTCCGCGTGGTCCTGGCGCTGGGCAAAAATGATGGTCTTGCCCACCAGGGAACCGGTTTCATCCTTGATGCCGTTATTGATCAGGTTTTCCAGGATGATGCGGTCGGTATCTTCGCTGAAGATCTTACGGCCAATGTCCTTGCCGGCGATGGTGGTGTTGCGGGCTTCTTCCTCTCCCAGATCCTCTTCCAGCCGCTGCTTTTGCTCATCATCCAGGTCGTTGTAGTGAATGCCATCACGCAGGAAGTCGGTGGTGAGATCCTTGACCCGGAACGGCACCAGGTACGGCGGTTCGTTGTTGATGGCCGCATCCAGACCAAATTCGAAGGTGGGGTCAGTGGTTTCACAACCGAACATGTCGAAGGTGTTGCGGCTGATGAATTTCACCGGGGTGGCGGTGAGCCCCACTTCGAGCGCATCGAAGTAGTCAAACAGATCCCGGTATTTGTTGTAGATACTGCGGTGGGATTCATCGGCGATGATCAGGTCGAAAAAGCCCACGTCCAGCTGCGCGAAGCGGTTCATCATGCCGGGATAGGTGGCGATGTAGATGCGCGCATTCTGGTCGATCTGGTTGGTTTCGCCGATGACACAGCGCGGTTCGCTGGGCAGGTTCTGCTTGAAGGCATCATCCGCCTGAATGCGCAGTTCCTTGCGATCGCAAAGGAACAATACCCGCTTGGCCCAGCCGGTGCGCAACAATAGCTCGCCCAGGGCAATGGCCACTCGGGTTTTCCCCGTGCCCGTGGCCTGAATGATCAAGGCCTTGCGGCGCTGGCCTTGAAAGTGAGCGGCAACCGTTTTGATGGCTTCTATCTGGTAAGGGCGATCCGCAATGCGCAGCTCCGGGTTGAACTTCTCCAGCTCGGCGGCGCGGTAGTGGCGCTGGTAAATCAGGTAATTTAGGCTGTCTTTACTATAGAAACCGTAGACCTGACGGTACGCGTTGTACTGGTGATCATCCCAGATGAAGGTTTCGTAGCCATTGCTGTAGAAGATGACCGGGCGCTGGTAGCCCATGCGCTCAAAGGCATCGGCATACAAACGGGCCTGCTCGCGGCCCGCCTGCAGGCTGGTGTTTCCAGATTTCTTGGCTTCCACGACAGCCAGGGGCTGGCCGTTATCGCCCCACAGCACGTAGTCGGCATATCCCTTGCCTGATGGGTTATTGGGGAAGTCCACTTCGACTTCCTGGCCAACCTGCTCCGGGTCATCCACATCCCAGCCTGCCTTGGTGAGCATGACATCAATGAGCTGCTTGCGGGTTTTGGCCTCGTTCCACTGCAGGCTATCGGTAACCGCCTGGCTTTTCTGGTGCTTCTCTTGCTGCTCTATAGGCTGGGGCGGATCGATATGCTGAACATTTTTCGTCCGCTCTCTATCCAACTCATCCAGGAGAGCCTTTACCTCCTCCTGCCGGGCTTCCAGCTTTTCCTTGTAAGCACTGACCGATTGCTTTAGCTCGCCAAGCGCAGCGGATTGATCCGGGATTTCCTGGAAGTCAGGAATATCTGCCTTCTTCTTCCCGTAATACTTGATTGCCATGTACATGGCGAGCTGGTGCGCTATACCCAATGCCAGTTTGGCATCCCGCACCGAGCCCTTGGCACCATGAGCGGTCTCATTGCCCTGAATGCGCAGAGCATTGATCTGGTAGATCAGCGGCTTGCTGGTACAGGCTGTGAACACCGGGTCTTTGAGCAACTCGTAGAAGCTCGCCTGAGGCAGGCGCGGAAGGAGCTCTTCTTTGTAGATGGCCTTGGTGACCTCTTCTGCAAAGCCCCTGAGCCGGGTCAGGGCGCTGCCGGGATCAATATGCAGGACCGCCTCGGCCAAACCGGCCACTTCGGCCAACGACTCATTGGCCGGGCGTAGAAACTCGAAATTGACAGACTTCATAAATCCCTTTTCCCCTGCCTGCCCCGGCACGACACCCCTATACACCGGGAGGCGAGGCTCCATAATGCTTGGCGATTCTTGCTCATTGTCAGAATCCCAATGCTCTTCGCTCTCAGCCCTGATGCCACCTTGATGGCAAAGCAGCTTCTCAAGACGCGTGAAGTATATTCACTTTTTTGAGAAGGCTATCACAAAGAGCTATGACTGCCTCCCCCTCTACATTTTACCCATCCCTATTTCTCTGCAATCTGCATAATGCTCTGTTTAATCAACATCATATTGCTGTTTCAGCTCAGCCAGACGCTCTTGGTCCCTCTCGCTGAAGTCTCTTGTGGAATACAGGGCTTCCCCATCCGGCCCATCCAGCTTTTCCACCATCACGGTAAAGACGGCATCTGCAGGGGCATTCACCTTGCCCCAGTCAGAATAACTGTTCGGTGCCAGCGTCCAGGTAGCTTCTTCGCCGGGCTCCAGACCACCTGAGATGCTGTAATTGAACTGATCTTCATGCCAAGGCACGCTCCGATCAGGGCTGGCGATGGTGCCGGAGAAGTAGGCACGGGAGATGGCCTGATCCGTGCCGTTCTTGACCGTTAGCTCAATGATCGGCTGTTTGCCAAGGTATTGCCTTTCTCGCATAGTGAAGCGGGAACGTACCACCTGGAACTTATCCAGCTGTTGTTTGGCCTGCTCAGCCTTGTCCCGCTTGGCAACAAGTTCGCGGATCTCGGCCAGTGCCTGCTCTTTCTCGCGGGCTTTGCGCTCGGCCTGAATTTGCTCTGCTTGGGCAAGCACCTGCTCCGCCGTCTTGCCGTTCAAGGCGTCGCGCATTTTGCCCTCCACATCACCCGCATCGGCACCGCCATTGGCAAACAGGCTCTTCATATCGATCTGACCAAAGGCGATCAACTGAACCGCCTGATCGAAATCTGTCCGCTTCGCCTCAGGTAATGACTCCCGCACCTTGGCTACTGACTCTTTCATGTTGGCCTCACTGGAGGCGTCAATGGTGGGGTCTGAACAGCCTGTAATGGCCATGACCGCCAGGACCAGCATCAGTAGTGCATAGACTTTCATTGTTTTCTCCTTTGCCACTTTTCCCTAAGTCAGATGCGGCATCCTGCCGCTTTTGTCTCGTCCATGATGACACCCAAAGGCTATTTACTTATTATCTACATGACAATACTGGCGACTCGTACACGTCGCCTTTTGGCATATATCGCTTTTTGGAGCACATCCATGGCACGGGTTGCGGGCAAAAACGCAGCGGACTGGCCGCTGCGCTGGGATCTGTTATTGCGCTATCGGTTGATTGAGGTGATCTCCCTTTGGGAGGGGCGGCTGACCACTAACCATCTTCAGCGGGCGTTTGGCATTGGCCGGCAGCAGGCCAGTAAGGACATCAATCAGTACCTGGGGGAATATGCGCCCGGCAACCTGGAATACGACCGTTCCCTGAAGGGGTACAAGCCCGCCAGCACCTTCAAGCCCGTATTCACAAGGGGCGTGGCGGATGAGTACCTGCAGATGATGCATTCCCGGGAGGATCTCAGTTGTGCCTTTGAGACCCTGGATGTGCGCGAACTCAATACCGAAGTGCTGCTTCCTCCTTCTCGTGACCTACGCCCCAGTGTGCTGTGCCCGATTCTCCAGGCCTGCCGGGACAAACTACGCGTGGAAATCCAGTACACTTCCTTGAGCAACCCGGAGCCGGAATCCCGCATCATTCAACCTCACACCGTGGCACACAATGGCATGCGCTGGCATGCCCGGGCCTGGTGCGAGAAGAGTAGCGACTACCGGGATTTCGTATTAAGCCGGATTCAGGATGAACCCGAATTCACCGAATTCACCGAATTCACCGAACAAAGCGAACACCACACTGAGCAGGATGATCATGCGTGGCAAGAACGACTCATTCTGCATGTCACCCCGGATCCTCGCCTCTCTGTGGCTCAACAGGACGTGGTTGCGCGGGATTACGACATGACCGATGGAGCGCTGACTATTGAGTGTCGGGCTGCCATGGCCAATTACATTGTGCAACTGCTTAGACTAGATGGGTCGCGACACCGAGACCCGGAGGCCCAGCAGGTGGTACTGGCCAACGAGGATGAGGTTAAAGGTTGGCTGTGGGGGGCCGGCTAACCGCCAGCCCGCATGCCCTCCTCTTCTAAACGCTGATCCCGCTTGGCAATCTGTTCGATCACCCACTCCTCCACTTCATCCAGCACCCAGCCCGATGAGCGCCCTCCCAGGCTCACGGGTTTCGGGAATGAGCCCTCTTGGGCGTACTTATAGATGGATGATCGGCCCAGACCTGTAGTTTCCATGACTTCTTTCAATCGAATGATTCTCATGAGATATCTCCTTCTGCTCATGAGATGAGCCATGGCTGTAAAAAACGGCCAGATGCCCTCTGGCGCTAACCAGCCCGACTATAGCGAATATTTCGGCCTCCTCTGCCGAACCTTTTGCTCTGCGCCTTCGCTAGGTAGCTCAGCCGATTAAACAGCCCAGCTTCAGTCGCTTCGAATCCCGCGCTACTACGCCTCAGCCGGTACACCCCTCCTGTAGGGAAATGCACCAAGCCAGCCGCTTCTCTCATGGTCATTCCCAATGCCCTGGCCCAAGCCATAACAATCTTTTTAGCCAGGCTATCTGCCCGCTCAGCCCGTGGATCTCCCAGCACATCCGGATCGAAGCCCCTCCCTGTGGGAAACTCGCCTAGCCCACGATAGATCTCACCATTCAGGAACAAGCAGGCATGATAATGAACCTGCTGACCTCCTACCTTCTCCTCGACGCCTATGTAACCCAATTTACAATCAGGCACCCATCGACCCTCGCGTTTACGTCGCTCCAGCTCCGCATCCACCTGTTCTTTTAGAGACCGAATGAAGGAACCAAACCAATCCCCAGATTGTACATACCCATTTTCAGGAAGATTGAGATCTACCCTCACTGCCATAGTGCTTGCCTGACTATGGATAGCTCGATGCATGGTCTGGTGGATACGCTCCAGGTATGGAATGAATAATGGCCCTCTCTGTAGTTGAACCTCATATCCGTTCCAGGGGCCTGAGTGGTGGTAAGTCAGGTGGGTATTGTCTGGGTGACGACGTCTCATTGCTAACTCCTTGAATGTAATGAATCCATAGGAATTAGCTGGTGTGTATTAATTAACCAGACATGACTATGTAGGTCTTATCTATCAATTACTTACTGGTATTTTGATCATACTTGTATGTGATATGAATCAGAGGGTAGAGAACCCTCTTTAACCCCTTCTATCAATACTATTACCGGGACCGAAAAGCAGCCCAAGCCACAACAGTCCTAGGACCCTATCTCAAATCCACTCCCAAGTTAGGTCAACCCCCCAACAGGCCACTGAACAAAGTTTCATCATTTATCACCCTCCCCAATCACAGAACCTGAAGACCTGCCCCACAGTTACACGATGGCTATCTACGGCTGCCGGTCGACCCTTCTCGAAGCACTCGACCTTGCCTCTTGGTAGCTTTAGCCCCAATGGCAACGGCGGCGACTTGCCATTGACAGAAGTTGCTCGAGGAGTAAGATCAGAAGATAGAATTATCTCTTCAATAACAGCCTCTTAGCCAAAAGCAGCCTACGTCCACGGACAATTCTACGGTGGACTCTACCAATTCTTCGACGAAGACTCGACGCGCCTCTCTACAAAATTATCGCCACAAACCACACAAACCATTGAACAACAATTCCCTATGTGACAATCTACATTGTAGATCAACATGTCACGGAACAACGTTATGCTATACAAGTTCGGCAACTCAGCACTTCCCTCCCCGCTAAACAAATTCAGTGAACGCGAACTCCGCTGGCTATGGAGGACATTGATTTTTCAAGGCGCACGACTACCTAACGAAGCAGATGTTCCCAAAACTGAGCGCCCTGGCGTTCTGGCCAGCACGATCAACTCACACAACCATCCAGAGGAACTCATCCAAGGCCTCCTTAACAAGAAAGAGAGCCAACTCCTTGACGCAAAATGGCTTGAATGGATGGATTCAGACGGCGACCGCCTGCTCGTCTGGCTTCTTTCCCAAACACAACATCTGGCCAGGCAGCCTTCTGGCTACCAACCAATCTCCGTTGACCAAACTCCTAGAGAGGAAAGAAAAGACGCAATCATTCTCACCCTGGACCTCTGGGAGGAAACCATCGAGAACAAGCAAGCCTTTATAAACGAGAGAAGAACTGAATGGGCAAGTATCCGCACCCCAGACCATGAAACACAATGGATCAACCCAAAAGACTCAGCACAACTGAAGTGGGCCTGGAGCTACTTAATCAAGCAGCAGGTAGCCGCTCCGCTTCCCAGCCCCATAGACAACAAAGACCTCCTGGCCTGCATACTCGCCACGCTAGACGATATGTCATACGGCCACCCTGCCGAGAAACAACTATTCCAAGAGAAGATGAAGAAGACCTGGAGCCAGAAGAAGTATCGCGATTCAGGCAAGGCCAAGAAGCAGCATTATATGCCGCTAACCAAGGACACCCGAGACAAGCTCAGTGCTCTTTCTGAGGAATGGAGCATGAAGCCGCACGAAGTCGTTGAGGTGCTCATTCAGGAGGCAAACGAGCAAAAACCAGCCGATGCCAACTAAGACAAAACAGCAGGCATACACACCTCGCCTCGGCGGACATACGGCCGACCACGGACGGTCGGCCCAACCTTCTTTTCGACAACCATAACAAGACCCCAACCCATAAGGGCCAGCTCACACCCGCCACATCAAGCCTTCTTGGCCTTCAAATCATCCAGGTAATCCGCCCACTGCTGCATCATCCCCACACGACCCTCCAGGTGCGAAGTACGGTTATAGGCCCGACCGTTGGCGTCCCTGACGGAGTGAGCAAGCTGGTGCTCGATCCAGTCCACCCGGACGTCCAGGACTTCATCAAGCAGGGTACGGGCAATGGCGCGCCATCCGTGCTGGGTCATCCTTCCCTTGTAACCAAGGGTTTTCAGTAGCTTGTTGAGGGTATTGTCACTGATCGGCTCCCCCGGCTTAGTGCCCTCGAAAACATAGCGGCAATTCCCGGTGAGCGGCTGGATTTCCTGGAGGATCGCGACAGCCTGGCGAGACAGGGGGACTACGTGGGGCTCCCGCATCTTCATTTTCTCTGCAGGAATGCTCCAAAGGGCCTTCTTCAGGTCAATTTCTGACCATTCGGCATGACGCAATTCGCCAGGCCGGACGAATACCAGCGGAGCCAACCGGGCCGCGGCTTTGGTGGTGGCTGCTGCCTGACAGGCATCAATGGCCCGAAGCATCTTGCCGACTTCCTCTGGCTCCAGAATCGCCAGGCGGTGCTTTTCTTTCTTAACGGCAATCTGCCCCTGAAGAGGCAAGGCGGGATTGTTATCGGCACGACCGGTCGCCATGGCAAAGTTGAAGATCTCGGAGGCCATCCCCCTCAAGCGATTGGCGGTATAGCCACTGGTCTTTTGGGTACGCTGAAGCACATTCCACAGCTCAGCCGTGGTGATTTCAGAAATGGGCCGGCTGCCCAGGAATGGAAGGAGGCCATTATCCAGCCAGATGCGCCGCTTCCTCTCCGTTGTCGGCGTCCACTTCTCGCTACTCACCTTGTTCTGTGCCCACTCTTCCGCCACCCCGGCAAAGGTATTGCGCAAGGCAGTCTCTGTGGCCATCTTATCGGCTTTACGCTGATCACCGGGGTCAACGCCAGATGCCAGCAGCTCTCGGGCTTGCTGCCGCTTGTCTCGGGCTGCTTTCAGACTTGTGCTGGGGTAGGTGCCAAGAGAGAGGCGCTTTTGCTTACCGTTGAAGCGGTATTTGAAGCGCCACCATTTGCCGCCTTTGGGAGAGATCTCCAGGAACATGCCCTCGCCATCGGAGATGCTGTAGAGCTTGTCTTGGGGCTTTGCTGCGCGGATTTTGACGTCGCTGAGTTTGTTGGTTTCCATGGCTTTCGCCGGCTTTGGGCTGTGGAGTTGGCCCCAAAGTTGGCCCCAGGTGGGGCCAGATGTCAACAAACCTTGTCGGACGGCAGCGGAAGAAACTCATCGATAACTTGCTGTTTTTAAAGCTTTCGAGGAGCTCTTCGGATGCTGCCGGACCGTCATTTGGTACCAGAGGCCGGACTTGAACCGGCACGCCCGTGAAGGCAACGGATTTTGAATCCGTCGTGTCTACCAATTCCACCACTCTGGCAGTGGGGCGCGAGTATACCAGCCCTTCACGGCTTTTCCAGCCTTTACGTTAACCGAAAGCAATTTTGATCGTGGTCACGTTATCCCGGCTACCCGCATTCAAAGCCGCCTTGAGAATGGCGGACTCGCTGGCACCCTCGGCCAGCAATTGATGTATTTCAGGCAACCGCAGCACAGAATGCACGCCATCGGTGGTCAGCAGGAATTGCTGGCCAGCCTCTACCGCAAACCGGATTTGTTCCAGTTTCAGCTTGTCGCCATTACCAATGGCCTGATAAATCACGTGGCTACGGGGATGGCACATGGCCTCTTCTTCGTTGATCTCGCCTGCGTCCACCAGTGCCTGCACAGGGGTGTGGTCCTTGGTGATGGCACTGGTGCGCGACGGATCATGCCGGTAAAGCCGGGCATCGCCGGCCCACAGCACCCCAGCCTCGCCATCGTGAATCAGCAGCACGACAACCGTCGCCCCCATGGGCTTGCTTCCCAGGTGCATGGCGGCGTGATGACGGATGGCATGGTTGGCGCTTTGCAGGGCGGCATCCACCGCCAGCAACCGGTGGGCAATACCGCCCCCGAGGGCAAGATTTTCCAGTGCATGACGGATCATGGTGGCGGCAAGGTCGCCGGCATCATGCCCGCCCATGCCATCAATAACGGCCCACAGGCCCTCGCCGTCACGGCACACCAGCGCGTCTTCATTGGCCGACCGGCGGCCTGCATGGGTGCGTCCCTGCCCCCGCCAGCAGCTCATCTCATCGCACTCGCTGCAGTAGCCAGATACCCAGCACCAGACACAGGGACGGCGGCAGGATGGCAGCCAGAAGCGGGTCAGTATGGAAGACCAGCGACAACTGGCCGAAGAATTGCTGGCCGTAATGGAAGATCAACCCGGCGACGATACCCGCCGTCAGCCGCAGGCCCATGGTCACTTCCCGCAAGGGGCCGAACACAAAGGAGATGGCGATCAGCACCATGCCAATGGTCGCCAGCGGCATGAACAGTTTCTGCCAGAAGCTAAGCATATAGTCTGCGGTTTCCAGACCCTGACGCTGCAGGTAACGGGTATATTCCAGCAGCTTGACCAGCGCCAGATTGTCCGGCTTGAGCACCACGATGCTGAGCAACTGCGGCGTCAGTTCTGTTTGCCATTCGCCCTGATCTTGCTGGTAGGTTTCAGCGTGATCCTCGAACAGCCGGGTGCCGTGGATACCCTCCAGCGACCAGAAATCCCCTTGATAGATCGCCCGCTCCACATATTGGGTTTCTGTCAGTTTCTGGCCATCACTGAAGCGATAGCGGGTCAAACCGTGCAGCACGCCATTGGGCTGCACCGCATTGATATGAATAAATTCCGGCCCTTCCCGATGCCAGTAGCCGTACTTGGAGCGCAACGCTTCACCGCCCCCCTCAGCCATGGAACGGTTACTCTGCGCCACCTGCTCGCTGTAAGGCGTCAGGTATTCACCCAGGGGAATCGACAGGATGATCAGCATCAATACCGGGCGCAGTACCAGCCAGCTCACTTTCAGGGTGGAAACCCCAGCCGCACGAATCACCGACAGCTCACCGCTATTGGCCAGCAGCCCCAGACCAATCAGGGTGCCCAGCAAAATGGCCATGGGCATGTACTCGTAAAAGCGTCGCGGCGTGGTAGTCAGGATAAACTGTAGCGCTTCCATGACCTGATAATTGCCGCGGAGAAACTCCAGCTCATAAACAAAGCCGAACAGACAATCCAGCCCGACAATAATAAACAGTATGGCCAGAGTCGGGATCATCACCGCCCGCCAGAAGTAGCGCTTGAGCAATCTCATGAGCGCGCCCTCCGCCGGAACAGGCGCCGGCCAAAGTAGAGCAGAAAGACCACCGCCCCAGCGCTCAGGTGGATCCAGATCATGCTCAGGTACCAGGGCAGCGCCCCTTTATGGTCTTCAATGGCGCTGCGACATACCAACAACATGCCCACGTACAACATATAACCCAGTACCGCGGGAATAAGACGATAAAAGCGGCCTTGCCGCGGATTGACCCGCGCCAGCGGAATCGCCGCCAGCGCCATGATCGGCACGGTGAGAATCAGCGAGAGGCGCCACTGCAGCTCCGCCAGCGCCGCCTTGTTGTCGGCTCGCTGATCCACCAGCTCCTGGGTAGAGCGCCCCCGCACTTTGGGGGGGCGACTATCGGTTTTTTCGCCACCAATACGCACTCGGGCTTCCTTGAAGCCCACTTCCTTGTAGTCCAGCTGGCCCGGCTTGCCCTGATACTGGAAACCGTCCGTCAGCAGCAGGTAACTGATGCCTTCTTCCACCACCAGCTTGCCGCTTTTCGCCCAGACGGTGAGCAAGCGGCCGGCCTCGCCCTGGCTTTCAAAACGGGCATCGGCCACGAAGACATTTTCCAGAACACCCTTTTCCCGGTTCAAGTGTTCCGCATAGGTCGCGCGCTGGGAGTCGCTGGAGCCTTTGACGTGAAACCGTCCCGGCGTAAGCAGTTCCAGCACCGACCGGTCCTTCTGCTCCTCAAAAATCCGGTTCACCTCTGCATCCCCGCGCGGCGTGACGTAGAGAGAAAACATGCCCACCAGAGTGGTGGCCATCAAGATGGGCACCGCCAGCGAACGCACCACCCGGCCGTTACCCTGGCCGCCGGCCTGCAGCACCACCATTTCGTTGTCCATGTGCATGCGCCCCAGCACCAGCAGCAAGGCGATGTACAAGCTCAGAGGAACGATCATCTGCAGGAATTCCGGCATGCGGAACGCCATCACCAGGAACAAGGCATCGGCGGCAATTTCACCGGCCGCGGCTTCCGCCAGGTATTTGATAAAGCGCCCACTGACCAGCACCATCACCAGAATAAAGGTGACCAGTACCGTGGTCATGAACACTTGCCGGTTAATATATCGATGAAGAATCAAGGGCAGGCCCACTCATTGCTGTCTGCAAAACGCACCGGGCACAATAACGGCAGGTGAATAACCCACAGCCCGGCACACACCGCCGGGCAAAAACGCCTGCGGCAGCAGTGAATGCCACCTAGTGTAACTGAGTGCTCGACCAAGGTGATAATCCCGTGTGAACAAGGCCACCGGTAGATAGCGCTGAACGGATTGCGTTTCCGCGCGTGACGGCCCACTATTTCCTTTATTTATCGGGTGAACCGCGCCCCACCCTTTTCTTGATCTGGAGACAGCATGGACTTCGCAGTAAGCAACAAGCCCCTGGAAAAAAGCAAGGCAGACGCCCTGGTCGTACTGCTGAGCAAGAAAAATGATCTTCCCGAAGCCCTGCCCGACAGCACCCGCGAACACATTGCCCAGTTCATGAAGGCCGGCGATTTCAGCGCAAGCAAAGGTCAAATGAGTTGGCTGCATACTCCCGCTGGCGCCAACGCGGCCCGCCTGCTGCTGGTCGGCACCGGCGATAGCCCGCTTAGTGACCAGGGCTGGCTCTCCCTGGTACAAAAAACGACCAAAGCCCTGACCGCCGCCCCGGTGAAACAGGCCCTGTGGCTGTTGGATAACTCCCTGCCCCAAACACAGGAATGGCAAGTTCGCGAAGGCAGTCGGGTAGTGGAAGAAAACACCTACCGTTTCGACGCC